>NZ_JACMYP010000196.1 GCF_020889705.1 Bradyrhizobium altum
CTGGGGGCGAGCCAGCGTACCGTGCAGCGCGCGCTCGACGCCCTGGCCGCCACGGGCAAGGTGCAGTCGGTCGGCCGCGCCCGCGCCCGGCGCTGGATGACGCCCCCGGTGCCGGGATTCACGACGACGTTGTTACTCCCTGCCCCGCTGCCGAACGGCTAGAATCAGGCCGCAATCACAGGAGCGCCGCATGAAGAAGTCCGAGGCCGAAATCATCCGGGAATATGCCTTCGAAGGCGTCGAGAGCGTGGGCGGCGTCAGCTTCGACGGCGAGCAGGTCTGGTTCGCGGCCGGTGGCCGGTTGGTCGCTTTCGATCCCGAAAGCGGCAATACCACGCGTACCCTCGACATCGCGGCCCATGCCGGCACCGCCTTCGACGGCAAGCACCTCTATCAGATCGCCGAGGACCGCATCCTGAAGATCGAGCCGAACAGCGGACGCGTGGTGTCGACGATCCCCTCGCCCGGCGGCGGCCGCGACTCCGGTCTCGCCTGGGCCGAAGGCTCGCTGTGGGTCGGCCAGTATCGCGACCGCATGATCGTTCAGGTCGATCCGGAAACCGGCAAGGTTTTGCGCACCATCGAAAGCAACCGGTTCGTCACCGGCGTCTCCTGGGTCGACGGCGAACTCTGGCACGGCACCTGGGAAGAGGACCAGAGCGACGTCCGGCGCATCGATCCGCAGACCGGCGAGGTGATGGAACGGCTCGATATGCCGCAGGGCGTGTTCGTCTCCGGGCTCGAGTCCGACGGCAAGGACCGGTTCTTCTGCGGCAGCGGCTCGACCAACAACAAGGTGCGCGCCATCCGGCGGCCGAAGCGCAGCCGCGCGTGAAGCAGATGACTTCACGCGCGCACCGGACTTACGCCGGCGCGGGCACCGCCGATGGCCGCGCCGCCGGAATCGGCCGGAAGGTCATCATGATCAGGAACGCGCCGAGGCCGACGGCCCAGGAGCCGACATAGAGCCACGTATAGCTCGCAAAGGTGTCGTAGATCAGGCCGCCGGCCAAAGGTCCGGTCGCCATACCGAGGCTGCCGGCCATCGCGGTGCCGCCGATCACGGTGCCCATCATCCGCAGCGGGAAATTCTCGCGGATCAGCACGGAATACAGCGGCATGGTGCCGGCATAGATGAAGCCGAAGATCGCCGCGACCGCGTAGAATGCGGCCAGCTCGCGCACGAAGACATAACCGAGCGCGCCGAATGCCTGCGCCAGCAGGCCCAGCACCAGCACGCGCTTGGCGCCGAAGCGATCGCCGAGCAGGCCGAAGGCGATGCGGCCGCCCATGCCGGCGAGCCCTTCCACGCTGTAGATCGTCACCGCCGCGACCATCGGAATGCCGCAGGTGACCGCGTAGCTCACCGTGTGGATGATCGGCCCGGAATGGGTGGCGCAGCAGAAGAAATTGGTCGCGATCAGGATGATGAATTGCGGCGAGCGCAGCGCCTGCGCCAGCGACATCGACGGCTCACCGTTCGTGCTCGCCGCTTCAGCGTGGCCGCCTTGCAGCGCCGGCGGGCGTCGCACCAGGAACGAGACCGGGATCATGATCGCGCCGACCACGCCTGATACGATCAGCATCGACGTCCGCCAGTCGTGGTGGGAGATCAGCCAGGCCGCGAGCGGCGACATCGTCATCGGCGCCATACCCATGCCGGCCGACACCAGCGAGACGGCAAGACTGCGATGGGTATCGAACCAGCCCGTGACGCAGGCCATCATCGGGGCGAAGATCGCGGCCGTTGCCGCGCCGACCAGCGCGCCGAAGAGAAACTGAAATGCCAGCAGCGACGGTGCCTGGCTTGCCAGCGCAAGGCTTGCCGCCAGCACGACCGATCCGGTCAGCACCACCGGAAGCGGCCCGAGGCGGTCGGACAACGTGCCCCAGATCATGCTGGTGAAGGCCATTGCGAGGAAGCCGATCGTCATCGCGCTGGAGATGCCGGTCACCGACCAGCCGGTCTCCCGCGCCATCGGCTGCAGGAACACCGGCAGCGAAAACATGCCGCCGATCGCGACGCAGCCAAGCAGGCCGCCGGCCGCGACGATCACCCAGCGGTAGGCTGAATTGGTCATTCCGGAACTCCCATGCAGTGCGTTCTGGCTGAAAGACGAACGAACCTGGGTGGAACCGACAGCGGATGACCGCCCTGGCTCATTTTTTTGCGAGCGTGGCGGCCTTCAAAGGCTCATGCCCGGCCGAGCGTCAGCGACCAGCCAAACTGCATCCGGGCTGCGGCGCGATCTCGCCGAGCGGCCGGACCTGCACCAGCTCGGTGCCTTGCGTCTTGGCGATGAACATGTTCATCGCTACGTGATGATTCTGGCCGAGCGTCACCGGCCCGGTCGGCGACGCAATGGTGAGCCCCGCCATCGCGTCGATGATGGCCTCCTTGTCGAGCTTGCCGGCCTTCTCGGCTGCCGCCTTGAGTCGATCAGGGTGTTGTAGTGCGTCATCACATAGTTCGACACCGCGACGCCCGGGTTCGCTGCGGCGCGCGCCTTGGCAACGAACGCCTTCACGGCCGGGTCCTCGCTCGCTGCGACCGCCGGCACCACCGTCACCATGTTCTGGCCCTTGCCGCGGAAGATGCCGAGGTCGACCTCCGACCGTCCAAGGAATGCGACGGTGATCTCCTTCAGCAATCCGGCCTCGTCGGCCTGCCGGATGAAGTCCATCCCGTCGCCCTTCAGCGCGAACAGCAACACCTTGGCCTTGCTCGCCGCGACCTCCTTGATCAGCGGCGAAAAGTCGGTCTCGGTCCCCAGCGTGTACCTCGTCCCGACCACCCTGCCGCCGAGCTTCGCGATCAAGGGCTGCGCGATGTCGAACATCTGATGCGGCCAGACCCGGTCGGCGCCGAGCAGGAAATACGTGTTGCCGAAGGTCTGCGTCAAATAGGGCAGCAGCTGGCCGAGTTCCTGGTTCGGCACCGCGCCGAACGAAAACAGATAGCGGCTGCATTTGCCGCCCTCGTAATTGGTGGCGTAGAGCAACGGCGTCCGGCAGCACGTCGTGATGCATCGGCGCGCCGCTGCGGCAGCATCAGCCCTTCTTCGAATCGCCGCGCGTGTGGTGCAGCAGATTGTCGCGCAGCCTGACCACGCTCTTCTGCACGATGGGAAATTCGTCGCCGAGCCCGGTGGCGTCGACCAGCGACGCGTTGATCTCCTTGTCGAGCAGGCGCCGGCCCGCCGCCGTCAGGCTCACGCGCACCTGCCGCTCATCGGCGGGATCGCGGACACGGCTGATGTAGCCGCTCTGCTCCAGCTTCTTGAGGATCGGCGTCAGTGTGTTGGATTCCAGGAACAGCTTCTCGCCGAGCGCGCTCACGGTCTGCTCGTCGGCCTCCGACAGCGCAATCATGGCAATGTACTGGGTGTAGGTCAGGCCGACCGCGTCCAGGATCGGCTTATAGGCGCGGCCAAAGGCCAGATTGGCCGAATAGACCGCAAAGCACAGAAAATTCGAGAGTTTTCGGCCTTTGGTCTCGGCCTTGGCGGTGCGGGTCACGGGCGTCTCCGGAGTTTGTGAAGTCTCGGCCAGTATAAATCGCATCCGATTAAATCGGAAGTGCTTGACATGGTCAAACGCGAGGCCTATTTCAACTCGCATCCGATTAGATCGGATACGATATATATCCAACCAAAGGAGCTCGCTATGACCGCCAATGCTAAGGTTCTCGTCACCGGAAAGACCCACGTCACCGCCGGCCCGAACGGCGGCGCCCGCTCGCGCGACGGCTTCCTCGACGTCAAGCTGCCGCAGCCGCACCCCGCCGCTGAAAACCTGTTCGCCGCCGCCTGGTCGACCTGCTACATCGGCGCGATCCAGCTCGCCGCCGGACAGCGCAAGGTCAAGCTCGCGAGCGAGCCCGAGGTCGACGCCGAGATCGATCTGAACCAGGCCGGTAGCGCCTTCTTCCTGAGCGCGCGCCTCAACGTCCACGTTCCCGGCGTCGAGCGCGAGGTTGCCCAGGAGCTGATCGAAGCCGCGCACGGCATCTGCCCTTACTCCAAGGCGGTCCACGGCAACATCGACGTCACCACCACCCTCGTCTGAGACGATCGCATGACGACCTCCAACGCGGACCGGCCGCTTGCCGGTTCGCGGTCGGACAAGTCGAGAAGACAACCCCGGAGTTCAAGATGACCAGCAAGCTGATGACGGCGACGCGCCTGCTCGCAAGAGCGGCCCTGATCGCCGGAAGTTTCCTGACGATACCGACGGCCCAGGCGCAGCAGCCGGCCGGGTTCACGCGAACCGATTTGCAGCGCCATGACCTCAGCGCGCCCGGACGTGAAGCCGTCCAGGTGCGTGTCGACATCGCGCCCGGCAAGGCATTCGGCCGCCATACGCATCCCGGCGAAGAGATCATCTATGTGCTCGCCGGGACGCTCGAATACGATGTCGACGGCAGACCGCCGGCAACGCTGAAGGCGGGCGACGTGCTGTTCATCCCCGCAGGCACGATCCATGCGGCAAGGAACGTCAGCACGGTCACCGCCAGCGAGCTTGCGACCTATATCGTCGAGAAAGACAAGCCGCTGCTGACCCTCGTGAAGTGACCGATGCCGCCTGCCCGCCCCTGTCCCTGGGCGGGCGCGGCGACATCAGCTTCACTTGGTGCCCTGAGCTTCGGCCTGCCGCACCGGCCGCGCGTTGAAGATCAGGAAGCTGACCGCGGCCATGATCCACACGCCGATGGCGCCGTAGAGCATCACCCAGCCAAAGCCGCTCGCCAGCGCCTGATGCACGATCGGGCCGGTCAGCTCCGGCGCGGATGCGGCATCACCGGCCGCGATCCGTTCGGCGATGCTGCGGAGCTGCGCGCCGTCCAGCGCGGGCAGCACGGCCTTCAGATGCGCCAGCACGCCGCTCGCCAGGATCAAGCCCATCAGAGCGATGTTGACCGAAAGCGAGACCATCCGCGCGCTCATGTCGATGCCGGAGGCCATGCCGGCGCGGTCGCTCGAGACCGAGCCCGTCGTCGTGTTGGTGACCGGCGTATTGGTAATACCGAGGCCAATTCCGGCGATCAGGCAGCCCGGCAACATCGTCAGCCAGTCGGGCTGTGCGCCGGCGCTGCCGAACTTCATCAACATGAATCCGACGCCGATGGTGAACAGGCCGGCCGGAATGATCAGGCCCGGCTGGTAGCGCAGCGACAGGCGCTCGGCGAAGGGCGGCATCACCAGCGTCGGTAGCGTGTAAGCGAGCAGCGCGAGGCCGGCGGACACGCCGTCATAGCCGAGGCCGGCGTGAAACCAGATCGGCAGATAGATCATGAAGGGCCAGTAGCTGAGGTTCATCGCGGCCGAGCCGACGATCGAGCCGGAGAAAGCCGGGATCCGAAATACCGAGAAGTCGAACATCGGCCGCCGACTGATTCTCTCGGCAACCAGGAACGCGATGAAACTCACGGCGGAGACGCCGAGGATCGCGAGCCCCTTCGGGCTGACGAAGCCGAGATCCGGCCCCTGCGTGATGTAGAAGGCGAGGCAGAACACCGCAAGCGACATCGTCACGATGCCGGCGACATCGAGGCTGCTCGCTATCGGATCCTTCGATTCATGCACGCCGCCGATCGTGAGCACGAACGCGACCGCTGCGAACAGCACGTGGACGAGGAATACCCATTCCCAGCTCAGCAGCGCGACCACGGCACCGCCGATGATCGGCCCGAAGCCGAGACCGATGCCGAAGATCACGCCCCACCAGCCCCAGGCGACGGCGCGCAGCCGGCCGCCCTGGAATTCGTGCGACAGCACGGCGATCTGGCAGATCAACAGCGCGCCGCCGCTCAGCCCCTGCAGCAACCGGGCGATAATCAGCATTTCGACGCTCTGGGCGACACCGCAGATCAGCGAGGTGACGCCGAACGCCGCGATCGCGACCAGGAAGATGCGCTTGCGCCCGTAGCGATCCGCCACCGTCCCGATCGCCATCAGCACCGTGGTCACCGCGATCGTGTAGGCGTTCATGATCCATTGCAGCGCCTTGAAGTCGGCATGCAGCACCCGCTCCAGCGTCGGCAGGATCGCCGGAATGCTGGATATCTCCAATCCAAACATCAGGCAGGCGAGACATACGGCGGACAACACGACGGCGCCGCGGCGGCTCAGTTCAGTGGACATGATCAGGCCTTTTGTTGTGGCAAGCCAACGGCATACCGCACGCTGTTGCCAGGGTGCTGGCAGCAGCGTCGGTCGATCGACTCACGATGTATTGAGGCAGCAGCGGCAGGAATCGGGTGGCCGCGGCGCTTCACAACGCAAAGCTAGTCACGGCTTGAGCATTGGTGAATTGGATGACTAGATATTTCAGAGACAACAATTCCGGATGACTGACATGACCACACTCGATGTCGATGCCGTCAAGGCGTTCGTGACGATTGCCGAGCTGCAGAGCTTCACCCGTGCAGCCGCCGCGCTCGGCACCACGCAAGGCGCGATCAGCGTGAAGTTGAAACGGCTTGAGGACCGGGTCGGCCAGAAACTGGTCGAGCGAACGCCGCGGCTGGTGCGCCTGTCGGCACAGGGCGCCGTGTTTCTCGAATCAGCTAGCGCATTCCTTGCCGCGCACGACCGCGCGGTCGCCGGATTGTCGTCAGCGCGACGCCGGTTCTCGCTGGGAATCGCAACCCATGTCGGGGCCCCCGAGCTTCCCACCTTGCTGGCGCGGCTGAATGCGCATGACCCGGCACTGACGATCGAGGTGCGGCTCGACGATGCCCGCGACCTGCTCAGTTCCTTCGATCGCGGAGCCATTGATGCCGTTATCGTGTTTCGGGAGGACGACCGGCGCGACGGCGACGTCCTGGGACCGGACCATTTCGGCTGGTTCGCCACGCCGGATTTCATCCATCGCGCCGGAGAGCCGTTTCGATTGGCAGCCTCATCACCGTCCTGCGGCATCCTCAACACTGCCACGCATGCGCTCGACGCGGCGGGACTTGCGTGGACAGAGACCTTCCTTGGTTGTGGCGCCTTCGCTGTCGCCGAGGCGGTCTCGGCCGGCCTCGCCATCTCGGTATTCTCATGCCGCGTTGCCCCGCCCGGCACAATCGAGGTGAGCAGGAAATTCGGACTCCCCGCACTGCCGCCGTCCGAAATCATGCTGCTATCGACCTTGTCGGACTCAAGATCACGTGCGGCGCTGAAAACGCTGGCAACCGCCTTTCGCGAGCATCATCGTCCGCCGGTGAGCACAGGCAGCGCAGCTAGCAGCACGCGAGCGGTCACCGCGGCGCTCGGGTCGTGACCGAGACCGCCCGATCATGCCTGTCGGCTATCGCCCCGCGCGGCCGGCTCGCCTTCCCTCGAACAGCGCGCGCTCCGATGCGAGCGCCTTGGCCAAAAAATCCAACGTAGCGCGGATCCGCGCGGTGCGCTTGAGATCGTCATGCGTCAACAGCCACAGCGCCGATCGCGGCTCGGCGAGCGCTTTCGGCGTCAGGCGGCGCAGCGCGGGCGCGAGATCGCCGACATAGCAGGGAAGCACCGCAAGCCCCAGTCCCGCAGCCGCGGCATCGCGCAGCGCCGGAAGCGCATCGACGCGGCAGGCGAAGCGCACCGAGCGCAGGTTCTCGCGCATCCAGCCGGCGATGACGGTTCCCGCCAGCGCATCGTCGAGCCCGATCCAGTCATGTGCCGACAGATCCTTGTCATCATGCCGGGCGAGATAAACTCGCGATCCGTAGACCGCATGGGCAATATCGGCAACGCGCCGTCCGACCAGCAACTCGGACGGCGCCGGCGTCGGCCGGATCGCGATCTCGGCCTCGCGGCGCGTCAGGTTCGCCATCGCATTCGAGATGATGATCTCCGGCTGGATCTCCGGATGCGCGGCGCGCATCGCGGGCAGATGCCGCATCAGCACCGCGCCGAGCGTATCCGTCGTCGTGATCCGGACCGGGCCTGACGGCCTCAAGTCCTGTCCCGCCAGCCTGCGCTCGAGCGCGAGCACTTCATCCTCGAGCCGGGCCGCCGACGCCGCCGCGGTCTCGCCGGCCGGCGTCGGCGCGTAACCGTCGCGGAAACGCTCGAACAGGCGCGTGCCGATCGCTGTTTCGATCGCGCCGAGGCGACGAAACACCGTCGAATGCGTCACGCCCAGTCTGCGCGCCGCCCCGGACAGGCTGCCGTCCCGCGCGACCGCAAGGACGAGGCAAAGATCGTTCCAGTCGATCGGGCTGTTCATTTTTGCAAACTCAATCAGCAGCG
Source organism: Bradyrhizobium altum (assembly GCF_020889705.1). GTDB lineage: Bacteria > Pseudomonadota > Alphaproteobacteria > Rhizobiales > Xanthobacteraceae > Bradyrhizobium > Bradyrhizobium altum. The sequence goes on from NZ_JACMYP010000196.1 coordinate 8,232, forward strand.
TTGGCGAATATCTTATCACAAACAGACAGGCCATCTTCCCGAAAGTTCGGCCGACGAACGCACTCCTTGCGCCGCGCCGGCAACGCAGAGGAGCTGGCGGGTGACAAGCGAGACCACCGAGACGTTGCATTTGCACGACGCAAGGACGGCTACGGTCGACCCGCGGCGATGGCTGGCGCTGCCCGTGCTGCTCACCGGCGCCTTCCTGCCGATCCTCGACTTCAACGTCGTCAACCTCGCGCTGCCGGCCATTCGCGACAATCTCGGCGCGACGCCGAGCGAGGTGCAGTTCGTGATCTCGGCCTATGCCGCGACCTACGCGGTATTCCTGATCACGGGCGGCCGGCTCGGCGACCTGCTCGGTCGGCGGCGCATGTTCCTGACCGGCGTCGCCGGCTTCACGATCGCGTCTGTGTTGTGCGGTGTTGCATGGTCGCCGGACGTCCTTGTCGCCGGGCGGATCCTGCAAGGCCTCACCGCCACCGTGATGGCGCCGCAGGTGCTCGCCTCGATCCGCGTGCTGTTTCCGGCGGCCGAACAGGGCCGCGCGCTCGGCTTCTACGGCGCGACGTTCGGTCTTGCCAACATCTGCGGCCAGGTGCTCGGCGGCGTCCTGGTCTCGGCCCATCCGCTCGGACTGGCCTGGCAGGCGATCTTCCTCATCAACGTGCCGATCGGCCTCGCCGCTTTCATCGGCGGCGTGCTGTTCCTGACCGACTCGCATGCCGCGCATGCCCAACGGCTCGACATCGGCGGCGTCATCCTGCTGTCGCTCACGCTGGGCTTCCTGGTCTATCCGCTGATCGAGGGAAGGGAGTCCGGCTGGCCGGCCTGGATCGTCGCGATGCTGCCGGCCTCTCCGCTGATGCTCGCCACCTTCGTCCGCTTCGAGGCGCGCCTGAAGGCGCGCGGCGGCGACCCGCTGGTCGCGCTGCATCTGCTGCGCAACAGCGATTTCGTCATCGGGCTGGTGATGGCGCTCGCCTTCTACATGCTGTCGTCGTTCTACCTGACCTTTGCGGTCTACCTGCAAAGCGGGCTGCATTTTGCGCCGCTGGCGGCCGGCCTCGCCACCCTGCCCTTCGCCACCGGCTTCTTCGTGAGTTCGCTGGTGTCGTCGCTGGTGATGCAATGGCTCGGCGCCCGCACGCTGACGCTGGGCTTCGCGCTCCAGGTCATCGGGTTTGGTGTCGTGATGCTGTCGGTCAGTGGCGCGCTGCCCCAAAGCCTCGAATTCGGCCTCATTTGCGGTGGACTGGGCTTCGGCACCGTGATGCCGTCGGTCATCAAGGCCGTGATCGGCAGCATCGATCCGGGTCACGCCGGGCTGGCATCGGGGATGATGATCTCGACCTTCCAGATCGGCGCCGCACTCGGCGTCGCCGTGATCGGCGGCGTCTTCTACAGCCTGCTCGGATCGCATCCGCAGGCCGACGACTATGCGCACGCCTTCACCATCGCGCTCGGCTGCAATGTCGCGCTGCTCGCGCTCGGCGGCTGGCTATCGCTGTGGCTGCCGCGCGAGCCGGCGGCTTGAAATGAGACGAGGACAATTCCATGAACGCCCCGTTATACGACGCCTCCGTTCCGGTGTTCCGGCAGATGCTCGACGCGCTTGCTGATCTCCTGCGCAAGGGCGAGGCCCACGCTCGCGAACGCGGTCTCGATCCCGACACCATGCTCGCGGCGCGGCTGGCCCCCGACATGCTGACGCTGGTCGGCCAGGTGCAACGGGCCTGCGATCACGCCAAGGGCGCAGCCGGACGGCTCGCCGGTCTCGAGCCACCGCCCTTTGCCGACGACGAACAGACCCTCGGTGGGGCCTACGCCCGGATCTCGCGAACGCTCGACTACATCGACACGGTCCCGGTTCGGGCCTTCGACCGAGCGGCGGAACGCACCATCACCTTGCCCTTCGGCGTCCCGCCGATGCCGGCAGCGCGCTATCTGTACGGCTTCGCGCTGCCGAGCCTGTTCTTCCACGTCACGACCGCCTACGCAATCCTGCGCCATCGCGGCGTGCCGCTCGGCAAGCGTGACTTCCTGGGCAAATACCTCTCGGAGTGACCTCTATTTCTTCGCGACCTCGCGAAGCGTGTTGTAGACCCACTCCGCCCCCTGCTTGATGGCCTCGACGCCGATCCTTTCGTCATTGCCATGCATCCGGCTCAGGATGTCGTCGTCGAGCGGATAGGGATAGATGCCATAGACGGGCACGTTGCGCTCGCGCCAGGCGATGGCGTCGGTCCCGGCTTCAAACATCGTCGGCACCAGGACAGAGTCCTTCCAGACCCGCTTCGCGTTGCGGTCCAGCGCCGCGTAGAGCTCGGTATTGATGGGTGACGCCGGGATCTTGGAGCGCATCAGATACGCGTCCCGCGCATCCTGTTGCGACAGCGACGTTACAATGCTGACTTCGATGCCGGGATCGCCGATCGCACGTTTGATTTCCTCGATCATCTGATCCGTGGTGGTGCCCGGCAGCAGCCGCGTGTTCACGACCGCCTTGGCGTCACCGGGGATGACGTTGGGCTTGATGCCGGCGTCGATCATCGTGATCACCATGGTGTCGCGCAGCAACGCGTGCAGCAGCAGGCTGTCCTTGGGATTGTCGGCGACCAGCTTCTTTCCGGCAGCGTCGAGATCATTCTGATCCTTCGCGGCCAAGAGCTGCCTGATATCGGCTGCCGTCTGTTCCGAACTGATCGGAAGCAGCGCCTTGAAATAGGCTTCGGTCGCCGGTACGAGCTTGACGGCCGGATCATGCACCGCCAGCTTGGCCAGCGCCGCGATCAGCCGATCGTTGGCCATCGCGCCTGCCGGGAACGGCCGCGACGAATGACCGGAGGGACCGGTCGCCTTCAAGGCGAAGGTCGCTGAGAGCTTCTCCGCTGTCGTGACATTGATCTGGCGCACCGTGCCATCGCGCTCTTGCAGGACATAGCCGCCTTCGTTCAGCGCGAATTCGGCGTCGATCTTGTCCCAATGGTCCTTCGCCAGCCACACCGTGCTGTATTGTCCCTGCTCCTCGTCGGCCTCGGCGAGGAAGATCACGTCGCGTGACAGCGGCGTCTTCTCCTCCGCAAGCCGCATCACCGCACTGGCGAAGACGGCGAGGCCGCCCTTGAAATCCATCGCGCCGCGTCCGTAGACGAAGCCGTCCTTCTCGATGCCGGCGAACGGCTCCACGGTCCATTTCTCGCGCTCGACCGGGACGACGTCGGCATGGGCGGCCAGCAGCACCGGTTTCCGCGAACCGTCGCCGCGCAGCCGCGCGATGAAATGCGCGGCCTTGCCGTTCGGGGCGACGAAGATGTCCACCTCGGCGCCGAGCGGCGCAAATTGCGATTTCAGGTATTCGGCGAGCGCCCGCGTATCGCCCGGGCCATTCGACGTATCGAAGGAGATCAGCTTCTTGAGCAGCGCAACCGTCCGGTCGCCCGGCTGCTCGGCACGCGCCTGTCCCGCTCCGGCACAGGACAGCAACGCGGCAAGGGCCAACGCAGCGACGCGGGTCTTGGTCGACGGCACCATATTCTTCTTCCTCCCTTATCTGGTTTTGAAACAGGATAGCTTGCGCCGCTCACCGCAGCGAGTCCTTGAACTCAAGAAGTTCTGGGGAACATCACCTTCAGCATCGCGGCCGCGAGCAACGTCGTCACGGCAAGGCCGGTGGAGAGATAGAGCGCACTGGCATCGCCGTACCGGTCGATCACGATCGCATAGACCAGCGGCGCCGCCGCGGGCAGGATGAAGCTCGGAACGATGAGCCGGCCGACCAGCGTGCCATAGCTGCGATGATCGAACAGGATCAGCGGCAGCGTTCCCCTGGTGATGGTCAGAATGCCGTTGCATGCGCCGTAGAGCAGCGCGAAGGCGATCCCCATCTCCTTCGCCGTTCCGCTGAACAGTCCAGCGATGAACGACAGCGGCATGATCAGGCAGGCCATCAAATTGAGCGCGAGCGGATCGAGCCGTGCACCGAACAGGACTTCGCAGAGACGCGCGGCGGATTGCCCGATGCCCCGGAGCGTCGCGATCCATACTGCCACCGTGACGGTGAGCCCGAGGCCGGCGAGCACCGCGATCATGTGCGCGGACATGCCGGCATTCAGGAAATTCGCTCCGGTCATGATGACGGCATAGAGGGCGCCTGCCGCCGCAAGCTGCCGGCGGCTGGCGGCGCGTGGTTGCTTGGATGCCGGCGCCGTGGAGCTCGGCACGCCGGCAAACCGCTTGTTCGGGATCAGCAGATGCAGCGGGACCGTCAGCAGTGCGAGCCCGGCATAAACCAGCACCGCGACGCGCCAGCCGAACTGTTCCGAGAGCGTGTGGCCGAGCGGCCAGAACACGGTGGCCGCCAGGCCACCGAGCAGGGTGATTCCGGACATCGCGCGGCGCGCCTCCGGTCCGCCGATCCGGGCCAGCGCGGCGAACGCCGCATCGTACAGCGTCAGCCGCATGCCGAAGCCGAGCACAATCCAGGATGCGAAATAGGTCGAGATCTGATGCGAGACCGCGAGACCGGCGCAGCCGAGCGCGTTGATCACGGCGCCTGCGACCATGACCTCCCGGCCGCCGCTTCTGTCCACCCACCTCCCCGCAAGCGGTGACGCCACGCCCATCGCCAACAGCGCCGCGGCGAATCCGCCGTAGACGATGTCGCGCTCCCAGCCGAGATCCGCGGCGATCTGCTCGCCGAAGCCGCCGATCAGATAGTAGGTGGCACCCCACGAGATCAGTTGAGCCAGCCCGAGGGCGGCCACGACGCGGCGGGCGATCACCGTGGCAATCCCCTCTCCGCGGGAAGCGTGGAGGCGCCCGGCCCAAGCGGCCGCTGCATCAGCACGGTGTCGACCCATTGCCCGAGCTTGAAGCCGACCGATCTCAGCGTCCCGACCATCTCGAAGCCCATGCGACGGTGCAGCGCGATCGATCCGACGTTGCCGCTGTTGCCGATCACGGCCAGCATCTGCCGCCACGGCCCCGCTTCGGCGCGCGCGATCAAGCCCTGAAGCAGCGCCACGCCGATACCGCGGCCGCGCAATCCGTCGGACACGTAGACCGAGTCTTCGATGGTGTGGCGATAGGCCGGCCGCGGCCGATACGCCGTCGCATAGCAATAGCCGGCCACAAGACCATCCACCTCAGCCACCAGATACGGCAGGCCCGCGGCCACGACGGCGTTCCGGCGGCTGCGCATCTCGTCCACCGTCGGCGGCACCTCCTCGAAGGTCGCCAGTCCGTTGAGCACGTGATGGGCATAGATGCCCTGCACGTCGGCCATGTCGTCGTCCGTTGCGTCGCGCACCACGACGCCGTTGTTACCTGCCGCCATTCCGTCTCTCACCCGAGCCGTCAATATTGCCCGAGCATGCGCCATCGCGTTATATAAGTGAAGCTTTGGGTGTTTATGCGTAGCATAAGAGATGCTTTGATGAAGAACCTCAACCTCGACTATCTCGAAAGCTTCGCCGTCGTGATCGATTACGGCAGCTTCTCCGCCGCGGCCGAGCGGCTGCAACTCACCCAGCCGGCAGTGAGCCTCCAGGTGCGCCAGCTCGAGAAGAGCCTGAATGCGACCTTGATCGAGCGGGTCGGACGACGGGCGAGGCCAACGGCCGCCGGCGTCGCGTTGCTCTCACACGCGCAGCAGATCAACTCGGCGGTGACGTCGGCGGTCGACGCCGTTGCGCAGCAGACCACGGGAACGGCAGGCCGCGTGCGGCTCGGCACCGGCGCGACCGCCTGCATCTTCCTGCTGCCGCCGATCCTGAAGGAGCTACGCGCCGCACTGCCCTCGCTCGAGATCACGGTCACGACCGGCAATACGGCGGAGATCGCGCGGGCGGTCGAGGACAACACGATCGACATCGGGCTGGTCACGCTGCCGGTGTCGGGGCGAAGTTTTGAGATCACCCCCGTCATGAATGACGAGTTCGTGCTGATCGCGCCGCGCGACATGATGCTGCCGGCGCGGATCACGCCGGAGGTGCTGGCGACCGGGCCGGTTCTGCTGTTCGAGCCCGGCGGCAACACGCGGCGCACCGCAGACGAGTGGCTGGCGCGCGGCGGCGTGTCGCTGAAGCCGTTGATGTCGCTCGGCAGCGTCGAGGCGATCAAGGAGATGGTGCGCGCCGGCCTCGGCTGCGCGATCCTGCCGGGCATGGCCGTGCCTGCCAGGACGAAGCAGCGTGACCTGATCGTCCGGTCGCTGTCGCCAAAGCTCTACCGCCGGCTCGCCGTCGTGATCCGGCGCGACAAGCGCCTCGACCGCGGGCTGCGGCAGACGCTCTCGGCGCTGAAGGCACTCTCGGCCGCGAAGGACAACGGCCGATAGAGCACCAGGGAGGACGCTACGCGCGGCCTCCCTGCTCCACCCCCGTCAAGTCGCCTTGCGTTCCTGCTCCGCGATCTTGCGGAACGCAGCTTCGCCGGCGTCGGTCACGGCGGCCCACTTCGCGTTCGGCGCGGCCTCGGCCTCGTAATTGTCGTGCCAGTTCCACCATTTGTACGTCGGGCCCTGCGGATAGCCTTTCGGCGAATCCTCCCATAGTTCCTGGCGGCCGAACGGCGTAATGTCGAGATAGCTCCACACCGTGCCCATCGATTCATCGCCGCGGCTGTTGACGAGATAGGTGCGGAAGATCCGCTCATCGTCGCGGACGAACACGTTGTGGCCGTGCCACTCGGCGACGCCGAAGTCGGCATCAAAACTGTCGGTGATCGTGTACCACGGCATCTCCCACTCCATCCGCGCCTTCAGCCGCGCGATATCAGCCTGCGGCGCGCGCGACGCGTAGGCCAGCGTGGTGTCGCGCTGGTTCAGATGGGAGAGATGGCCGACCTGATCGGCGCCGAGCGAGCAGCCGCGGCAGCCGTGATCCGGCCAGCCGAACACGCCGGGCTCGAAGAAAGCGCGGTAGATGATCAGCTGCCGGCGGCCATCGAACAAATCGAGCAGGCTCACCTTGCCGTTCGGTCCTTCGAAGACATAGGCCTTCTCGACCGCCATCCACGGCATCCGCCGCCGCTCGGCGGCAAGCGCATCGCGCGCCCGCACCTGCGCCTTCTCCTTCACCAGCATCTCCAGACGCGCCGCCTCCCACGCCTCCCGCGACACCACGGGCGGGGTCTGCATTGCCGCCAGTCCGCCGCGATCGTTTTCAGCCGATTTGCTCATGATGATATCTCCATCTCCGAATTGGACGAACTCCGCGACCACGGCCCGGCTCCCGCGCAGAGGCCGTTCGTCATTGGCCATGCCGCAATCTGGCGCGGCGGCAACGGATGATGGGAGTGACAAGTGTGTCGGGATTTTCGCGCATGCGCTCCGATCGCTTCAATCTCTTTGCACAATACTTGCACTTTGCAAGTATATGTGCGAGCCTCCGGCCATGAAACAAGCCGCTCCCGCATCCGACGATGGCCTGAAGCTCAGCGCCTGGCTGCCCTATCGCCTGTTCCTCGTCGCGGCGCAGGTCGCCCGCCCGCTCGAGAGCTTTTACAGCGAGACGTTCGGATTGAGCCAGGCCGGCTGGCGCATCCTCGCCGTCATCGCCGAGCGCGATGCGGCCAACGCCTCCGAAATCGGCCGCGCCTGCGCGCTCGATCCGTTCGCCGTCAGCCGAGGCATCGGCCAGCTCGCAGATCTCGGCTTTGCGGTGCGACGCCCGGGCAAGACCGACCGCCGCTTCGCCGCCGTCAGCATCACCCGCAGCGGCCGGACCGCCTTCAACCGGATCGCCGGATTGGGCGGCGCGATCGAAGCACGGCTGCTTGCGCGCCTGTCGGAGAGCGAGCGAAACACACTTGATTCCGCGCTCACCCGGCTCGAGGGCGAAAGTGCGCGGATCGACGCCGTCGGCTGGCGCGCGCTGCTCGACGACGCCGGTACGCCATGACAGCCGCACTGTTTGCGCTGACCGCACTGCTGTGGGGCGGCGGCGCGCTGGCCACCGCGATGCAGGCCGGCGTCACGCCCGCACCGTGGTCGGTCGCGCTGCGCATGGCGCTCGCCGGCCTCATCCTGCTCGGCTACGGCCGGCTGCGCGGCGTACCGCTCGCGATCCCGCGCAAGGACCGGCTGGCCGTCGCGTTGCAGGGCCTGCTGTTCTTCGCCATTGCCTTCATCGCGTTCTATCAAGCGACCGCGCGGATGCCGAGCGGACTTGCGGCGCTGGTGCTGTCGACATCGTCGCTGTTCGCGGCCGTGATCGCGCGGGCCGCGCTCGGCGTCCCGATCTCGCCGACCTTCGTGTGGGGCACGCTGTGCGGCATCCTTGGCCTTGCGATCATCTTCCTGCCCGGCGCCACCGCGCATGGCGCCGCACGCTCGCGGGTC
>NZ_JACMYP010000197.1 GCF_020889705.1 Bradyrhizobium altum
GCTCCCTGGCGCGGCGCCGCGCCGAGGGCAAGCTGAAAAACCTCGAGGCCTGGCTGCAGGCAAAGCCGCTCGGCGGCCACACCGGTATCGGCCACACCCGCTGGGCCACCCACGGCAGGCCGACCGAGAACAACGCGCATCCGCACTCAACCGAGCGCGTCGCCGTGGTGCATAACGGCATCATCGAGAACTTCCGTGAGCTGCGCGAGGAACTCGAGCACAAGGGCGCGGTGTTCTCGACCGAGACCGACACCGAGGTCGTGGTGCATCTGGTCGACAATCTGCTCAAGGGCGGCGTCGCGCCGGTCGAGGCGGTGAGGGCGGCGCTGTCGCAGCTGCGCGGCGCCTTCGCGCTCGGCTTCATCTTCGCCGGCGAGGACGATCTGATGATCGGCGCCCGCAACGGCCCGCCGCTCGCGGTCGGCCATGGCGAGGGCGAGATGTATCTCGGCTCCGACGCGATCGCGCTCGGACCGTTCACCGATACGATCAGCTATCTCGAGGACGGCGACTGGGTGGTGCTGACCCGCAAGGGCGCGACGATCTTCGACAAGGACAACGCCATCGTCCATCGCGAGGCGATCAAGCACACCACCGCGACTGCTTTGGTCGACAAGGCGAACTATCGCCACTTCATGGCGAAGGAGATCCACGAGCAGCCCGAAGTGGTCGGGCACACGCTCGCCCGCTACGTCGACATGGCGACCGAGCGCGTCGCCCTGCCGATCAAGCTGCCGTTCGACTTCAAGGATATCCAGCGTATCTCGATCACGGCCTGCGGCACCGCGAGCTATGCCGGCTTCGTCGCAAAATACTGGCTGGAGCGGCTGGCGCGCGTTCCGGTCGAGCTCGATGTCGCCTCGGAATTCCGCTACCGCGAGGCGCCGCTGCGCAAGGGCGACCTGGCGATCTTCATCTCGCAGTCGGGCGAGACAGCCGACACGCTGGCTGCGCTGCGTTACGCCAAGGCGCAGGGCGCGCATACGCTGTCGGTCGTCAACGTGCCGACCTCGACGATCGCGCGCGAGAGCGAGACCGTGCTGCAGACGCTCGCCGGTCCCGAGATCGGCGTCGCCTCGACGAAGGCGTTCACCTGCCAGCTGATGGTGCTGGCCGCGCTCGCGGTTGCCGCCGGCAAGGCGCGCGGCGAGCTGTCCGATGCCGACGAGGCCAAGCTGGTGCATGGCCTGGTCGAGATCCCGCGGCTGATGTCGGAGGCGCTCACGTCAGAGCCGCAGATCGAGAAGCTGGCGCGCGAGATCTCGAAGTCGCGCGACGTGCTCTATCTCGGCCGCGGCACCAGCTATCCGCTGGCGCTGGAAGGCGCGCTGAAGCTGAAGGAAATCTCCTACATCCATGCCGAGGGCTACGCTGCCGGCGAGCTCAAGCACGGGCCGATCGCGCTGATCGACGAGCACATGCCGGTCGTGGTGATCGCGCCCTACGACAAGGTGTTCGAGAAGACCGTCTCCAACATGCAGGAGGTCGCCGCCCGCGGCGGCAAGATCATCCTGATGACCGACGCCAAGGGCGCCGCGGAGGCGACCATCCAGTCGCTGGTGACGATCGTGATGCCGGACATGGGGGCGACCTTCGCGCCGATGGTCTATGCCGTTCCGGTGCAGCTGCTCGCCTATCATACTGCCGTGGTGATGGGCACCGACGTCGATCAGCCCCGCAATCTGGCCAAATCGGTCACGGTCGAATAGCCGCAAGTGACGCTGTCACGCAGCCCTTCAAAAACCTGCTAGAATGGCTTAGCTCAGGGGTGCTGCGCGCCGAAGTTCGGGACAGGTTCATCATCTCGCGCTAGCCTTTTGTTTATGCACGATCTTTTAGGAAATCCGCGGCGCACTTTTCCGGATCATGCTGGTGAGGACGGCCGCTTCGACGATCTGGAACAGCAATGACGTCCAACAAAGTGCCTCCCCCCGCGCCAGGTGAACTACCCCCGGACGCTCCCCGCGGGCTGATGGCGCGGTTCCGCAACTATTTCCTGACCGGCCTGGTGGTGGCCGGACCAGTTGCGATCACCTTCTATCTGACCTGGTGGTTCGTGAACTGGGTCGACAATTTGGTCCGGCCGTTCGTGCCCACGGCCTACCGGCCGGAGACCTATCTGCCGTTCGGGCTGCCCGGTTCCGGCCTGATCGTCGCCGTCATCGCGCTGACGCTGCTCGGCTTCCTCACCGCAAATCTGATCGGGCGGACCCTGGTCGATCTGGGCGAGCGGCTGCTCGGCCGGATCCCCGCGGTGCGTGCGATCTATCGCGGCCTGAAGCAGGTGTTCGAGACGCTGTTCTCCGGCAACGGCTCGAGCTTCCGCCGCGTCGGCCTGGTCGAATTTCCCTCGCCCGGGATGTGGTCGATCGTGCTGATCTCGCAGGCGCCGAGCGCCGAGCTCGCGGCTAGCCTGCCCGGAGAGGAAGAGCATATCTCGGTGTTCCTGCCGTGCGCGCCGAACCCGACCACCGGCTTCTTCTTCTACGTGCCGAGGAGCAAGATCATCGAGATCGAGATGAGCACCGAGGACGCCGCGACCCTGATCATGTCGGCCGGCGTGGTGCAGCCCGGCGCCAACGATCAGAAACAGCGCGCCGCGGCGCTTGCCGGCATGGCCAACGCCGCGCGCGTCGCCAACCAGGCCTCGTTGCAGCCGGCCACGCAGCCTGCGCCGGCGAAGGTGGAGTAGGGGCTGGTGCGCCCATGCGGCGTGTCTAGCCGTACGATCGCGCTATCGCACCGTCATCCTGAGGAGCGCGCTCTTGCGCGCGTCTCGAAGGATGAATCGGCCCCGCTGGTGGCCGTCGATCCTTCGAGACGCGCTTCGCGCTCCTCAGGATGACGGGACGGACGGCGGCGTCTGTCGCGTTGAATCACCCAGCGCCGATCAGCGGCACGGCTTCGTCGCGCTCATAGAGATAGAGCAGGCAGCGCAGCGCTTCGCCGCGTTCGCCCTTCAGCTTCGGATCGTCCTTCATGATCCGCAGCGCCTCGTCGCGCGCCTGCGTGATGAGCTGGCCGTGCACCTCGGAGCGCGCGATTCGATAGCCGGGCAGGCCGCTCTGGCGGATGCCGAGCACGTCGCCTTCGCCGCGCAACTTCAGATCTTCTTCGGCGATCCGGAAGCCATCGGTGGTCTCGCGGATCACTTTCAGCCGCGCCTTCGACATCTCGCCGAGCGGCTCCTTGTACAGCAGAAGGCAGGTCGAGGCCTCCGAGCCGCGGCCGATCCGGCCGCGCAGCTGGTGCAGTTGCGCAAGGCCAAAGCGTTCGGCGTTCTCGATCACCATGATGGTCGCTGCCGGGACGTCGACGCCGACCTCAACGACGGTCGTTGCGACCAGGAGCCCGATCTCGTGCGCGGCGAATTGCGCCATCACGCGATCCTTCTCAGTGCCCTTCATCTGGCCGTGCACCAGGCCGACGCGATCGCCGAACCGCTTCTGCAAGCTCTCGAAACGTTCGGTCGCGTTGGTGAGGTGCTCGGTGCCCTCTGCCTCTGACTCATCGACCAGTGGGCAGATCCAGTAGACCAGCTTGCCGGCGCCGAGCGCGCGGCCGACACCGTCCATCACATCCTCGATCCGGCTCATCGGCACCGCGCGGGTGTCGATCGGCTGGCGGCCGGCGGGCTTTTCGCGCAGCTCCGAGACGTCCATGTCGCCGAAATAGGTCAGCACCAGCGTGCGCGGGATCGGCGTGGCGCTCAGCACCAGCACGTCGACGGCCTCGCCCTTGGAGGTCAACGCGAGACGTTCGCGCACGCCGAAGCGATGCTGCTCGTCGACCACGGCGAGCGCCAGCGTCTTGTAGATCACGTCGTCCTGGATCAGCGCGTGGGTGCCGACCAAAAGGTCGATCTCGCCGGCCTCGAGCCGGACCAGGAGTTCACGGCGCTCCTTGCCCTTCTCGCGGCCGGTGAGGATGGCGACGCGCATCCCGGCGCGCTCGGCGAGCGGCGCGATGGTCTTGATATGCTGGCGCGCCAGAATTTCAGTCGGCGCCATCAGCGCGGCCTGCTTGCCGGCTTCCGCGACGGCAGCCGCCGCCAGCAGCGCCACCACGGTCTTGCCGGAACCGACATCGCCCTGCACGAGGCGCAGCATTCGCACCGGCTGGCGCAGATCCTCCGTGATCGCGGCGACCGCCTGCTGCTGCGACCTGGTCAGCGCATAGGGCAGGGCGTCGATGATCCTGTTGCGCAGATGGCCGTCGCCGGCATTGCGGACGCCGGCGGGGCGGCGCAGCGTGGCGCGGATCAGCGCCAGCGCGAGCTGGCCGGCGAGTAGTTCGTCGAATGCAAGCCGCGACCAGAACGGGCCGTCGGGCAGGATGTCGGTCAGCTCGACCGGGACATGGACGCGGCTCAGCGCCTCCCTGATCGGCGGGAAGTTGCAACGGCGCAGCACCTCGGGACTAATCCACTCCGGCAGGTCCGGCAGCTTGGTCAGCGCCTGCGCGATGGCGCGGCGGAGCGAGCCGATCGCGAGCCCCTCGGTCAGCGGGTAGACCGGATCGATGCCGGACAGTTTTGCGAAGCCGGCCTCATCGACGACGCGGTCGGGATGCACGATCTGCGGGATGCCGTCATACATCGCCAGCGTGCCGGAGACGTAGCGCTTCTCGCCGAGCGGCAGCAGCTTTTCGACATAGCCGGGCTGGGCGCGGAAGAAGGTCAGCACGACATCGCCGGTGTCGTCGCTGGCATAGACGAGGTAGGGCGCGCGCGAATTGCGCGGCGGTGGCGTCCGATGGCGGTCGACGGTGACCTCCAGCGTCACCATGGTTCCGACTGCTGCGTCGCGGATCTTCGGCCGCGCGCGGCGATCGATCACGCTCGCCGGCAGGTGCAGCAGCAGATCGACCAGCCGCGGCGTCTCGCTGCGGTCGAGCAGATAGCGCAGCAGCTTGTCCTGCTTCGGGCCGACACCCTGCAAGGTCGTGACCTGGGCAAACAGCGGATTGAGCAGACTGGGGCGCATCAGGAGAATCTAGGTCCGTTTCGACACGTCATGCCCGGCCTTGTGCCGGGCATCCACGTCTTTTTTTAAGCGAGCATGAGTTGCCGGCTCCCGTCTACGCCAAGAGCTGGGCCAAGGGCCTGCACTAAGGCTTCGACGGGCGCGCAAGCCCGGCAATGACGGCATGCGCCCAAACATCTCCAAAACGCGGCGAAAGAGGGCTGACATCGGCCCCTGCCATCGCTATATCAAGCCCCGCCCGGCACGTCCGGGCTTTTGGCGTTCGATGGATTTGGGACATGACGGGATCGACACGATCGAGCCACGGGCTCGATGACCGCCGCAAGCGGCTTTTGTTTCGCTGCTGGCATCGCGGCACCCGGGAGATGGACCTGATCCTCGGCCGCTTTGCCGATGCGACCATCGCGGACCTGTCCGATCACGAGATCGGCGAGCTCGAGCATCTGATCGAGGTGCCGGATCCCGACCTCTATGCCGCACTGACCGGCGACAAGGTGCTGGCGGCCGAATATGCCACCGCGTTGTTTGACCGCATCAAGGCGTTCCGGGTGGCGGATCCCAGCGCATGAAGCAGCCGATGAAATCACCGGCCGCGATGCTCGCGCCCGGCCGGGTGCTGACCATCGCCAACGTCGCCGAGGGCGCCGAAGGGCTCGTCATCTCCGATCTGGCGCGCGCCATTGCCGCGCAGCCGAAGCGGTCGGCGGTCAGCCTCGCCGTGGTGTGCCGCGACGGTGCGCGGATGCAGCAGCTCGCCCGCGCGCTGGAGTTCTTTGCGCCCGATATCGCTGTCATGCAGGTTCCGGCCTGGGACTGCCAGCCCTATGACCGCGTCTCGCCACATTCCGGCATTCTGGCGCAGCGGTTGACCGCGCTTGCCAAGCTGTCGCGGCTGGTTGGCAGCGACAAGCCGCTGATCGTGCTCACGACCGTGAACGCCGCCGTGCAGCGGGTGCCGGCGCGCGATCAGGTCGCGGCGCAAGCGCTGTCGGTTGCGCCCGGCAACGTGGTGCCCATGGACTCGGTCGTGGCCTGGCTCGAGCACAATGGCTACACCCGCTCGTCCACGGTGCGCGAGCCCGGCGAATATGCCGTGCGCGGCGGCATCCTCGATCTGTTTCCGGCCGGCCTCGACCAACCGGTGCGGTTCGACTTCTTCGGCGACTCTCTGGAATCGATCCGCACTTTCGATGCCGAGACCCAGCGCACGCTGCTCGACATGCGCGGGCTCGACCTCGTGCCGGTGTCCGAATTCCAGCTCACGACCGAAACCATCCGCCGCTTCCGCATGGGCTATGTCGCCGCGTTCGGCGCGCCGGGACGCGACGACCAGCTCTATGAAGCGGTCTCCGAGGGACGGCGCCATCCCGGCATGGAGCACTGGCTGCCGCTGTTCCAGGAGCGGATGGACACGCTGTTCGACTATCTCGACGGCGCAACGATCGCGATCGAGCCGCAGGGCGAGGACGCCGCGCGCGAGCGCTTCACGCAGATTGCCGACTACTATGACGCGCGGCGCGAGGCGCTGGAGCATCCCGGCAGCGGTGCGATCTACAAGCCGTTGCCGCCGGACAAGCTCTATCTGTCCGAGGCCGAATGGACCAGGCTGCTCGGCGAGGCACCGCTGGCGCGGCTAACGCCGTTCGCGGTGCCGGAAGGCTCGCCCGACGTGTTCGACGCCGGCGCACGGCAGGGCCGCAATTTCGCGCCGGAGCGCGCCGACGGCAATGTCAACGTGTTCGAGGCCGTGGTCGGCCATATCGGTGCGCTGCAGTCGCAGCGCAAGAAGGTCATCGTCGCGCTGTGGAGCGAGGGTTCGCGCGACCGCATGGGCGCGATGTTGCGCGACCACAAGCTGCTCAACACGACCAGCGTCAACACCTGGCGGATCGTGCAGGCGACCCCGCGCAACGAGACCATGCTGGCCGTGGTGGGCATGGAGTCCGGCTTCGAGACCGACGAATTCGCCGTCATCAGCGAGCAGGACATTCTCGGCGACCGCCTGGTGCGGCCGCGCAAGGCGAGCCGCAAGCTCGACAATTTCATCTCCGAGGTGACGAGCCTTGCGACCGGCGATCTCGTGGTCCATGTCGAGCACGGCATCGGCCGCTTCGTCGGGCTGCAGACGCTGGAAGTCTCCGGCGCGCCGCATGATTGTCTCGAACTGCATTATGCCGCTGAGACAAAGCTGTTCCTGCCGGTCGAGAACATCGAGCTGCTGTCGCGCTACGGCTCCGACAGCGCCAATGTCGAGCTCGACCGTCTGGGTGGCGGCGGCTGGCAGGCGCGCAAGGCGAAGCTCAAGAACCGCATCCGCGAGATCGCCGGCGAATTGATCAAGATCGCAGCCGAGCGGCAGCTGCACGAGGCGCCGAAATTCCCGCTGCAGCCGCATGTCTATGACGAGTTCTGCGCGCGCTTCCCCTATGAGGAGACCGAGGATCAGTTAGGGGCCATCAACTCGACCTTGAAGGACCTCGAGATCGGCCGCCCGATGGACCGGCTGATCTGCGGCGACGTCGGCTTCGGCAAGACCGAGGTGGCATTGCGCGCCGCGTTCGCCGTGGCGCTCGAGGGCAAGCAGGTCGCGGTCGTGGTGCCGACTACGCTATTGGCGCGTCAGCACTCGCGGACCTTCACGGAGCGCTTCCGCGGCTTCCCGGTCAACGTGGCGCAGGCCTCGCGGCTGGTGTCGACCAAGGAATTGAACCAGGTCAAGAAGGGACTCACCGATGGCCAGGTCGACATCGTCGTCGGCACCCATGCGCTGCTCGGCAAGGCCATCAAGTTCAAGGATCTCGGCCTGTTGATCGTCGACGAGGAGCAGCATTTCGGCGTCAGCCACAAGGAGCGGCTGAAGCAGCTGCGCGCCCAGGTCCACGTGCTGACGCTGTCGGCAACCCCGATCCCGCGCACGCTGCAACTCGCGCTGACCGGCGTCCGCGAGCTCTCGATCATTGCCTCTCCGCCGGTCGACCGCCTCGCGGTGCGCACCTTCGTCGCGCCGCACGATCCCCTGATGATCCGCGAGGCGCTCTTGCGCGAGCGCTACCGCGGCGGGCAGGCGTTCTATGTGGTGCCGCGGATCGAGGACCTCGCCGGCGTCAAGGATTTCCTCGACAAGAACGTGCCGGAGATGAAGGTCGCGGTCGCCCACGGCCAGATGCCGCCGACCGTGATCGAGGACATCATGTCCGCGTTCTATGACGGCAAATACGACATCCTGCTCTCGACCACGATCGTGGAGTCCGGCCTCGACATCCCGAACGCCAACACGCTGATCGTACACCGCGCCGACATGTTCGGTCTCGCCCAGCTCTACCAGCTGCGCGGCCGCGTCGGGCGGTCGAAGCTGCGCGCCTATGCGCTGTTCACGCTGCCGGCGCAGCAGAAGATCACGGCGCAGGCGGAGCGGCGGCTCAAGGTGCTGCAGTCGCTGGAGACGCTCGGCGCCGGCTTCCAGCTCGCCTCGCACGACCTCGATATCCGCGGCGCCGGCAATCTGCTTGGCGAGGAGCAGTCCGGCCACATCAAGGAAGTCGGCTTCGAGCTGTACCAGTCGATGCTGGAGGAGGCGATCATCAACCTCAAGGCCGGCGTCGCCGAGCCCGCCGCGGACCGCTGGTCGCCGCAAATCACGATCGGCATGCCGGTCCTGATCCCCGAGGACTACGTCAACGATCTCAGCGTGCGGCTGTCGCTCTATCGCCGCCTCGCAGATCTCGAGACCGACGAGGAGATCGACAGCTTCGCCGCCGAGATGCGCGATCGCTTCGGCGTGCTGCCGGACGAGGTGCGCTACCTGTTCAAGGTCGCCGCGATCAAGGCCTATTGCCGGCGCGCCAATGTCGGCAAGGTCGATGCCGGCCCGAAGGGCGCCGTGATCGCGTTCCGCGACAACAGCTTTGCGCATCCGGAGCGGCTGGTGATGTTCATCCGCCAGCACGGCCAGGCCGCCAAGGTGCGCCCGGACATGAAGGTGGTGTTCTTCCAGGACTGGGAGACGCCGGAAGAGCGGCTCGCCGGCACCACCGAGATCCTGCGCCAGCTCGCCAATCTCGCGGAGACCAAAAAGGCTGCGTGAGGTTCGCTCACAGTTGCTTGCTGGATCGGCGCATACGCTGACGCTGGTGTGCGAACATCACACAATCGATCGCCGGATTTGCGTTGGGGCCGGAGTGAACCACCGCCGGAGTTCCATGTAGACAGCGGCGCGGTTGCGATCGCTGGTGTTCATCAGCTCAATGATCGCATTGGATCAGTTTTTTTGACTGGCATCGGCTTTGCCGGTATCATTTGCGTCTCAAATCGGCTTCAGCCGGTACTGCAAGTCGCAAGCAAGCACGATGCATAGATTACATTGCCGGTTGCTTCTCGTCGGGTTTTGCTTTGCGTTGATCGTCCTGCCGATGGAGGCCTTAGCCGGCACCCGCCTGGCGCTGGTGCTCGGCAACAGCAGCTATCAAGCCGTTCCCGTCCTCGATAACCCCGCCAATGACGCAGCCGATCTTGCCACGGCTTTGCGCAGCATCGGCTTTGACGTGATCGAACAGCGCGACGGGACCCGCGACGCCATGGCCAACGCGGTGCGCGATTTTTCCAAGCGCCTAAGCGGTGCCGACGTCGCGTTATTTTTCTATGCAGGTCACGGCCTGCAGATGAACGGTGAAAACTATCTGGTCCCGGTCGACGCGAAAATCGAAACGCCTGCCGATGTGCGTTTCAACACGATGAACCTGACCGACATTCAACAGGAGATGGAAGGGGCGGGGCGCGCCAACATCATCATTCTCGACGCCTGTCGCAACAATCCCTTTCTCGAGAAGCTCGCGCGCAGCGCCCGTGCGGCGCCCACTCGCGGCCTCGGCCGCGTCGATGCGGCAGGGCAGGGATCGCTGATCGTCTATTCGACGCAACCGAACAATGTTGCTCTCGACGGCGCCGGGCGGAATTCGCCGTTCACCGCCGCGTTGCTGAAACATATCGCGACACCTGGGATCGAAGTGCGCCAGATGCTTTCCAGGGTTCGCGGCGATGTGCTCGTGGCGACCAACCACAAGCAGACGCCTTGGGACAGTTCCTCTCTGGTCGGCGACGTCTATCTGGCAGCCGCGCCGACCCCGGTCGTCACTGCCTCGCCGCCCTCGACGCCGCTGCAACCGGCTGCTCCAACCCAAGTCGCGGCACCGGTGGCCGCTGTCGCGGCGCAGACGCCGACTGCCGCCGGCAGCCCGGACGGCGAATGCGAGCGCGCGGCTGCGCCTGCGCCGCCGTTCGCCAGTCCTGAACAATTGAAAATCGCGAATACGCACGATTACACCGCCGCGATCCCGATCTGCGAAGCGGCGGTGCGCGCCAATCCCGATCAGCCACGCCTCGAATATCTGCTCGGCCTCGCTTACGGCGGGACGAAAAACTATCTGGCGGCCCAGCGCTATTTGACCAAAGCCGCCGAAGCCGGCTACGCGCCGGCGCAAGGCAAGCTCGGGGTTTATTTTGCGACCGGGCGCGGAGTCGTCGAAGACATGCCGCGGGCCTTCGATCTCTTCAGCAAGGCGGCCGCCGCCGGGGAGCCGGGCGCGATCAGCAATCTCGGCGCGATGTATGCCAATGGCAATTTCGTGAAGAAGGACGAGGCGAGAGCGCTCGAGCTCTATCAGAAGGCGATCGAGGCGGGCGATCCCTTCGCGCTCGCCCAGACCGGCCTGATGTACTTCTACGGCAAGGGTACGCCGCGCGACTACGGAGCGGCCGCGCAATACTTTCAGCAGGCGGCCGATCTCAACGACGGATTTTCTCTTAAATACCTTGCCGTCATGCAGGAACGGGGTTTGCTCGGCGCGCGTGATCCGGCCAAGGCGGCCGAACTGCGGCGCCGGGCAGTCCAGGTCGATCCTGGGAGCCAGGACCCTCGCGTGCCGCGGGAGCTGGACGAGAAGACGGTCCGGCCGCGACGCTCGTCCGGCGTCCATTACGTGCGAATCTACCGCTATCGATTCGTCGGTTGTGCCTGGACTTGGTGCTGAGAAACCTGGGGCGCAGACCGCGATGCATGGTGGCCGCGATCTCGTCGCTGCAACTGTGATCGCTTCCCGGGCCGGCACCACCGAGCTCCTGCGCCAGCTCGCCAATTTCGTGGAGAGCAAGAAGGGCGGCGTAGCAGACTTCTCATAGCGGAGACGATTCCCCAGCTGCTCTCCAAAACTCGGTGATGAAGACCCCGCGCCGCAAATGAGTTGGTGAGGGCCAGCAGACGTTTGCCTCGACTGTCGAGCATCGGCCAGGCTCGGCCGCGGGGCGAGTTGCCGGACAGACTTATTGGGAGTTGGAACCGCGATCGACACCACGATCAATGGCGGCCGACTGACAGTTGACAGTGGCTCAACCGCAAGCAGCACCACGGTCAGCAGCAACGGCGAGCTGACCGTGTTCGGCGGTATCACCGGCGATACCAGCATCGATGGTCACGAAGAGTCGGGTGAGGAAATCTATGGCGGCACCGCCATCAATACGACGATCAAGAACGGTTGGCTCCAGTACGTCTCAAACGACTGCAACAACAACCCTGGCGCCTACGGCAGCGCAGTCGCGTCCAACACCGCGGTGGAAGGCGGTTCCGAACAGATCGTTGGATTTCTTGGGGCTGCCACCGCGATCAACACCTTCGTCCGCAGTACATCGGCTCGGGGCGGAATTTGCGTATTGGCCTTTACCAACCGGCCGCGATGGTGATCGCCACGTTCGTTGTCAGGGGCAGAGCAGACTTCGCCCAAGGCAAGCTGGAACGGCGCTGGGATGCTGTTCATCGTTGTATGTTGTTTTGTTCCTGCGATTCCGGAGCAGCCCCGAAGGGGTACTCGCCAAGGTTTCGTTGACGAGGTTGTCAATCTCGCCTAGCTTTTTCTCACATTTCGAACAGTTTCTTTGTATTTCACTACAGGGGTTTTTCGTGAATGCGATTACCGTCGCGCCGGCGATCGCGCTGAAGCGCCCGGCGGACCACTTGCCGGAACATCCCAACGTCATCGTTGATCGTTCGACTGACGCCGCGCCAGTCATGCTGACTTTTTCATTGGTCTGTCGAGCGGCCTGTCGTGGCTTGCATGGGCGTCAGGAACGCCGGTCATCATGATCAGCGGGTTCACCCATCCCACCAGCGAATTTGTAACGCCTTACCGCATTGTCAATTTTCATGCGTGTTGCTGGAACGATCCGCGGATGCGTTTCGACCACAAGGATTTCCTGTGGCGTCCGCGGCACGCAAATTCACCGCGACAATTTGAATGCACGCGGCTGATTTACGGCCGATTGAGCGCATACCAGGATTTTCGGTCGACGCCAACGCGATGCGCGTAAAGGACGTCGACGCCGATGGGCATCGATGCCCGAAACCGGCAAATGAATTTTAGTCTGGCCTAGAGGCAGAACCATGCAGACGATTTCCAGCGGCGTCACCGTTACTGTATCTTCTGGCACTGAATCCGGCGATACCGTCCTGACTGGCGGCACGCTGATCATTGAGTCCGGCGGCAGCGCCACTGGAACGACTGTGTCCGGCGGCAACGAGGTGATTTCGAGCGGTGGTGTCGACAGCGGCGCCACGATCCTGTCCGGCGGCAGCCAGAATATCTCCAGCGGCGGTCTCGGCGTCTCGGCCACGGTATATGCAGGCGGCCTGCTCAACGTTTCCTCGGGCGGTTCGGCGTCGTTCCTTGCCGTGTCGTCGGGCGGCACGCTGAACGTTGCCGGAACGGTGACAAGCCACGTTGAGGTCTTTTCGAACGGCCTTGTTGTGATCTCTTCCGGCGGCATCGAGACGGGCGCTCCCGGCAGCGACGAGACGATTGTGTCGGGTGGCACGGTCAGCGTGACCTCGGGCGGCCAGCTCTCCTACTTCACGGTCAGGAGTGGTGGCCTTGTCACGGCCGACAATGGCGCGACGATCCACGACTTCGGCGTCAGCAGTGGCGGCATCCTCAATCTCGCAGGTTCTCAGACCAGCAACTCGGAGGTCTTCGCCGGTGGCACCGAGAACGTTTTTTCGGGAGGCAGTGCGCAGAACTTCGATGTGTCGGGGGGCACGCTGAACGTGCTTTCTGGCGGCAATGCGCAGGACTTTTCGGTGTCGGGAGGCTCGCTCAATGTCCTCTCCGGAGGCCTGTCCGAGTTCTTCACCTTGTCGTCCGGAGCCTCGGCCAGCGTGGCAACCGGCGCCACCGTTCACGATCTTACTGTATCGAACGGAGCAACGCTCAGCCTTCTGGGTACGGCGACGAACTTCGTGTTCATTGCTGGCGGCGCCACAGTGAACGTCTCTGCCGGCGGTGCCATCAACGGATCATTGGATCCATCCGCCCTCCCAACTGTCACCGTCGTGGGCACAGTGAATGCATCCGCGGGTGCGTCCGTCAGCTACGTTGCCGTCAACAGCAACGGCGCCCTGAACTTGCAGGCCGGCGCGTCCGCGCATGACATCAATGTGAATAGCGGTGGCCAATTCAATCTCGCGGGAAGCACAACCAGTAACATCAACATCCACGGCGGTGGCCTGGAAACCGTTTCGTCCGGAGGTGCCGAGAACGGCGCCAATGTCTTCGGCGGCGGTGAGCTCGATGTCCTTTCGGGCGGATCGGCAAACGCCACGATGGTCAATGGTGGTCTGCTGAAGCTGTTCTCAGGCGGGTCCCTCAGTGGCGTTTCGGTCAATTTCGGCGCCGTAGAACTGGTCAGCGGAGCGTCCGTTTCGCAGCTTTCCAACACCACTTTCGCTTCCGGCACCTACCTTGAGGTGGGTCCTGGCGCTGTCGTGAGCGGCTATTCGGTGGGTAGTGGCCCGATCCTCGGCGTTCTGTCGGGCGGCTCGACCTCCGCCATCACCGTCACCGCGAATGGGACGGAGAGCGTGTTCGCGGGCGGCACGGCCCTTGGCACTTTCATTGGCAATGGCGGCTTCATGCAAGTCGGCATTCCGTCGTTCCAGGGATCGGGTGGTTCGGCGGGCGGAACCGTAAGCAATACGACCGTGGCCGGCGGTCAGCTCAGTGTGAACTCCGGTGGCGTCGCGGTGTCCACCACGATTGCAATTAACGGCGGCGCACAAGTCACCTCGGGCGGTGCAGTATCCGGAACGACGATCTCCAACTCCGGCGGCATGACCGTGCTGAGCAGCGGCACGGCGGCCGACACGACGGTGCTGAGCGGTGGCTATTTCCAGCTCGGCGTGGGCGGTAGTCCGGGGTCAGCCGGTGGCAGCGCCACGGGCACGATCCTGTCCGGCGGATTCGAGGCCGTGTTCAGTGGTGGCGTCGATTCCGGCGCCGCGATTCTGTCGGGTGGCAACCAGACGGTTTCCGCTGGTGGCCTCACCGTTGGCGCCAGTGTTTCAAGCGGCGGCGCCCTGAACGTTTCCGCCGGCGCGACGGCGCACGACGTCACCCTGGCGGGTGGCACGTTCAACCTCGGCGGCACCGTCACCAGCAACGTTGTCATCTCGAGCGGCGGCATAGAAAATGTGCTGGTGGGAGGATTGATCTCGGCATCCTCCAACGGTGTCGGGACGACGGTTTCGGCGGGCGGCATCCTCAACGTGATGGGGACGACCTCCAACATGGTGGTGGTGTCCAGCGGCGGCGTCGAGAACGTCTCGTCCGGTGGCGTCATCCAGGGCACCATCAGCGGCGCGGCCGGTACGGGAACGTTCGTTGCAAGCGGTGCGACGCTCAACGTTCTGGCTGGAGGCTCGGCCAGCATGATCAACGTGTCCGGCACGCTCAATGTGCAGGGCAAGATCACCAGCAATGTCACCATTCAAAGCGGCGGCCACGAAATCGTCTCTGCAGGTGGCTCCGTCACCGGCGTTACCGGTTCGGGGACCGTAATTTCCGGGCTGGTCGACGTTCTCTCCGGTGCGTCTTTCGAATATGCGACCGTCTTCAGTGGTGGTGACCTGAATGTCTCGTCCGGCGCGACGGCGGACAATATCGCCGTCTCGAGCGGCGGCATCTTCAACGTTGGCGGCACGGTTCTGAGCAATGTCTCGGTCTTTGCCGGCGGCATCGAGAACGTATTGTCAGGAGGTGTTGTCACCGGCGTGACTGGTTCTGGAACCGGGATTTCGGGCGGCACGGTTAACGTGTCGTCGGGAGGCGCAATAGACCACACGACCGTCATCAGTGGTGGCGTGCTGAACATTAAGTCTGGAGCTACGGCGCACAACATCGCGGTGTCGAGCGGTGGTGCGCTCAACGTTGCCGGCGCGGTGACGAGCAACGTCGCGGTCTTTACCGGAGGCAATGAGATCGTGTCCTCTGGCGGCTCCGCGGGGCCGGTCACGATCTCCGGCGGCGTGGTCGAACTGCAGGCCGGCAGCGTCGCGAACGGCGGCATCACCTTCAGCGGTTCCGGCGGTCAGCTGAAGATCGATGGCGGCTCCCTGGCCGGTACGACCATCAGCAGTCTGGTGCTGGGCGACAGCATCGATCTGGCTGGCCTCAATTTCGTATCGGGTGGGTCGGCGACCTTGCTGGCCGGCAACATCCTGCATGTCACCGAAGGGGCGTCCTCCTTCGATCTGCAGCTTGATGCGATACCCGGCGTGCGGTTCAGCGTCAGCGCGGATTCCGGCACCGGAACGCTGGTCACGACGCGTGCCGATATCGCGCCCGTCACGACAGCGTCCAACATCCATGCAGGCGCTGGCCAGACCTCCGTGCTGGCTTCCAGCCTCTTCACCGCGTCCGACGCCGATGGCGATCTGATCACCACCTACGCGTTCTGGGACACGCAAGGTCACGGACATTGGGTCGTCAACGGCGTCGTCCAGGCCACCAATGCCGAGATCGATGTTTCGGCGGCGAACCTGTCGCAGGTGAGCTACGTGTTCGGTCCAACCGGATCGACTGATACCCTTCAAGTTCGAGCCAATGACGGCACGGTTTGGGGCAACTGGACTCAATTTACGGCCAAGGCATTTGGCGACAACGCGCCAACCGTGAACGCAGCCAACGTGACTGCGGCGCACGGCCAGACGTCGATTGCTGCATCGAGCCTGTTCACGGTGAGCGATCCGGACGGCGACACGATGACCCAGTACGCGTTCTGGGACACCCAAGGTAACGGACACTGGGTCGTCAACGGCGTCGTCCAGGCCACCAACGCCGAGATCGATGTTTCGGCGGCGAACCTGTCGCAGGTGAGCTACGTCTTCGGCCCCGGCGGTTCGACGCCCGATACGCTCTGGGTGAAGGCCAATGACGGTGTCTTGTGGAGCGCCTGGAAGAGCTTCACGGCGTCGCCGGGCCCCGACACGGCTCCGGTGGTGACGGCACCGAACGTTACCGCCAATCACGGGCAGTTCTCGGCTCTCGCCTCGAGCTTGTTCTCGGTCACCGATGCCGAGCACGACACGATCACCCAGTACGCGTTCTGGGACACGCAAGGTAACGGACATTGGGCCA
>NZ_JACMYP010000198.1 GCF_020889705.1 Bradyrhizobium altum
CTCGACCGCCAGCTCGACGTCGGCCAGCCGCAGCGTCTGCGCCGCCTGGTCGAGCCGCGGCCGGCCCCAGATGTGCACGGTCGCCTCGGCGCCGAAGCCGAAGAAGCTCTTCCTCTCCTTGGCGTGCACCAACAGCGAGATCAGAAGCCGGTCGCCGGAGGCGGCGATGCTCGCACTCTTGACGGTGACGTCGACCGGGCCGGAGCCGTCCTCGGGGAAGGTCTTGCCCTTCAGCTGCGTCTCGACGAGCTGCGTCAGCGTGGTGAAGGACAGGTCGACCGGCAGGCCGATCGCGACCTGGCTCGGCATCGGCGGCACGATCGAGAGCTTGTCGGGGAACGGGCAGTTCGGGGTGGTCTGCGCCTCTGTGATCCGTGTCTCGGCCTCGATCCCCATGGTCAGGATCAGCGAGGACGCATCGACCTTCGGCTGCGCGGCGATCGCGCGGGTCGGTCGCAGCTCGAGCCACATCGGCGGCATCGACGAGGTACCGCCGGTGCCCTGCAGCGGGATCGAGCGGCAGGCCTTGGTCCATTGCGCGCGGGCGTTGTTCTGGAACACCGGATCGTTGCGCAATCGCGCCTCGACCGCGGAGATCTGGTCGGCGACCGCCTTGTCGATGACCGGTTTGACCTGGGCCGGCACGCTGATGCGGACGCCGGCGGCCGACAGGCTGGTGTCGCCCAGATTGACCTGCGCCTGCAGGTTCGGCTCGATCCGCCAGGACGCGCCGAGCTTCGGCCGCGCGGTCAGCGTGACGCTGCCCTTGATGTCGGCATTGGCATTGATGTTCTTGATGTTCACGGCGCCGATCTGCTTGGCGACATTGCCGCCGAGCAGGCTGCCGAGCGCGTCGCTGACCGCGCCGGTCGCCTTCGCGGACAGCGAGCCGGTGACCTTGAGCGTGCCGTTGATCGGGGTCGTCAGCGTCAGCACGTCCTGCGCGCCGGTCGCTGCGATCGGCCCGCGCGAGGCGGTCCAGCCGATGTCGGCATTTTGCAGGATTTGCTGGACCGGATTGTCGGCCTTGCCGCCGAAGGTCTTCGGCGCACCGCGTTCGGCGGCATCGCGGATCGCCGACAGCGCGACCGAGACCTGCGCCACTACCGTCGAGGAGCGCGGCGCCTGCGGCAGCGGCGGCAGCTGGACGAGCGGCGGCGCCTGCACCGTGACGCTCGGCGCGAGCCAATCCATGGCCTTGAGGCTGATCGCGAACGAGACCAGCACCACCGTGAGCCCGAGCGCGATCGTTCTTGGATGCATCGGTAGACGCATCATTCCCCCGGATCAAATCAACTTGACGGGTTGTACAGGCCCGCCGACGAGGGCGCCAGTGTGGCGGGATCAAGCTGCTTCGGGGGCGGGCCGGTCGCCCGAGATCACCTGTAAGTCAACGATCTGGACGTTAACGATTATGAACGCGACTATGAACGCGACGACGGCCCCGACATCGTGCCGGAGCCGTCGTCAATGTCTGCTCGTCAATGTCTGAATGTGTCGGGCCTAGCGGACGGCCGAGCCGAGGTCGGCGCGGCGGTCGGTCATCGGCAGCACGATCACCTTGGTGCCGACGTTGACCCGCGAATAGAGGTCGGTGACGTCCTCATTGGTGAGGCGCAGGCAGCCCGAGGAGACGTGGGTGCCGATCGTCTCCGGCGCGTTGGTGCCATGGATGCGGTACACGGTGCCGCCGAGATACATGGCGCGGGCGCCGAGCGGATTGCCGGGGCCGCCGGCCATGTAGCGCGGCAGATAGGGCTGGCGGGCGATCATTTCCGGCGGCGGGGTCCAATCCGGCCACTCCGCCTTCTTGGTGATGGTCTGGGTGCCCGACCAGGTGAAGCCGTCGCGGCCGACGCCGATGCCGTAGCGCATGGCCTGGCCGTTCCCGAGCACGAGATAGAGATAGGTGTGCGGGGTATCGATGATGACGGTGCCGGGGGCCTCGCGGGTCGGATAGGCGACGACCTGGCGGCGCAGCCGGGCGGGCAATTCGACGGAACGGTCTTCCTCCTGCGCCTTCGGCATCGACTGCACCGGCGGCTGCACCGCCTCGGTCGGCGGCGTCAGGATGAAGGGGAACATCGGCAGCGGAGCGGCCGCGGCGGAGCCCGAGAAAGCGACGGTGCCGATCGCCAGCGCACCGAAGGCGGCGGCAGCGAGACGTGCGTTCAGCTTGATGGAATTGAACATTGTCGACCCCTGTTGTTTGCGCCCTGCGCGCCAGTTCCGGCGCGTCGTTGGGTCAAACCAGTACAGGTGAGGCGTTTCAGGACGTTTGCACGAAATCGCCAAAATGGTTTCGTGCCGTTAGGGATTTGTTTCGTCGGTGTTTCGTCGCACGGTTAAGGGCACGTTGCCGGGGCTGTCCCATCCCAAGACATCGTTCCTGGCACGGCGCTTGCTGTCCGAAGGCGTGGTTTGGAATGGAGTGGAAATCATGCCAGCGCCTTCGATCGGAAGCATGCTGGATCAGCAGAAAGGCTTTGGTCCCGGGTTCGATTTTCTCCGCGTTGCGCTCGCGATCTCGGTCGTCGCCGGGCATACGTCCTATGTTGCCACCGGGCGCGGCGACTCCGATTTGACGGGGATCTTCTGGTTTCCGCAATTTGCCATCCTCGTGATGTTTTTCGCATTGAGCGGATTCCTGATCGCCGCAAGCGGGCTGCGGCTCAGCCTGAAGGAATTCCTGATCAATCGCGGAATGCGGATCGTTCCGGCGCTTGCGGTCGAGATCGTGCTGTCGGCGTTGATCCTCGGACCGGTCTTCACCACGCTGCCGCTCTGGGACTATTTCACCAGCGCCGGCACCTACAAATACTTCACGAATGTCGTCGGCCTCGTGAACTACACCCTGCCGGGCGTGTTCAGCAGCAATCCCGCGCCGGAGGTCAACAGTTCGCTGTGGACCGTGCCGTTCGAATATGGCTGCTACGCGGCGATGGCAGTCATCATGACCTTGGGGCTGCTGCGCAGGCCGGCGCTGATCGTGCTCGGCGCTGTCGTCCTGGTCGGTATCGGTTTTGCCGTGCAGATCACCGGGCATGCGGCAACGCCGTCGCAGCTGCCTCCCGGCGTCGCCGGCTCGCTGTATGACAAGATCTTCAGCACGGCGCTGTTCCTCGGGCGCGGCGCGAAACTGCCGGTTGCCTGCCTGCTCGGGATCGCGATCTACCTTTACCGCGACCGCATTCCCTATGACGGGCGCATTCTCGCCGTCTGCTGCGCGCTCTGCCTCGGAGCCGCACTGCTTGGACCGGCCGCCTGGATCACCCAGCCCGTCCTCAATGCCGTCATTGCTCCGGCGCTGGTCTACATCACCGTGTTCCTCGGTGTCTCGAAGCTGCCGCGGCTGCCGTTGTTTTCAAGGGGCGACTATTCTTACGGGATCTATCTGTACGGTTTCCCGATGCAGCAGGTGGTGAAGGTGTGGCTGCCGAACGCGTCGCTGATTGTCCAGTTCGCCGTCGCGCTGGCGCTGATCACGGCGTTCGCGGCGTCCTCCTGGCACTGGATCGAGAAGCCGGTCCTGAAGCTGCGCCGCCATTTCTCGTTCGTGGCGCGCAAGCGGCTCGAGCCGGAGGACATGGTCGAGATGCTCGAGGGGATCGGGCCGCTTGCCATCAGCGTCAGCGGCAGCAGGCGATCTTCCTGACGAGCAGCAACAACGTCGCCTGCGCTCAGAGCCGGACGTATCCGGCCAGTCCGTCCCACAGCAGCTTGGCCGCGGTGATGACGAGAATGGCGTAGCAGGCGCGGTACAGCGCCCGCTGCTCGAGGCGTTCGTGCAGCCGCCAACCGGCCCAGACGCCGACCGGCACGGCCGGCACGCAAAGCGCCATCAGCATCCACAGGCTTCGCGACGGCGTGGCGAGCACCAGCCACGGACCGGCCTTCAGGAGGTTGCCGACCGTGAAGAACAGGCTGGTGGTGCCGGCGTAGAGCGCCTTCGGCATGCCGAGCGGCAGCAGGTACATCGCAAGCGGTGGTCCGCCTGAATGCGCGACCATCGTGGTGACGCCGGAGGCGAGCCCGGCGAACGTCGCCTTGATCGTCGAGCGCGGACGCGGCTTGATCTCGCCGCCGCCGATGAACCACAACGCGGCGAACGCCAGCGTCACCACGCCCATCACGATCTCGACGGCATGCCGGTCGAGATCGCGCAGCGCGAAATAGCCGAGAACGACGCCGACCACGAGCGCCGGCAGCAGCATCGCGAGGTCGACGCGCGACCAGGTGCTCGGGCGCCAGAAACGCAGCGCCGTAAGGTCCATGACGATGAACAACGGCGCAAGCAGCGCGCCGGCCGCAATCGGGTCCATCGCGAGCGAGAGCAGCGGGATGCCGACAATGGCAAAGCCGCCGCCGAACGCGCCCTTCATGAAGGAGATCAGGAACACGCCGGCCAGTGCGACCGCGAGCACGAACGGCGCGGGCAGGTCGGCGATGAGGGATGCGATCATAGTGTGGCGCAGCATGGGGGCGTACGCATGCAGGCGCAATCCAAACATTGCTCTCGGTGCAATTGGTGTGCCCGAGCGGGCTAGCTTGCGCGCATCCTCGGCACGCCCGACCTGTCGCCGTTGATCACCGCGCGGCGGTCGGAGACGGCGTGATGGAATTGCTCGAGCGTCAGTCCGATCGCCGAGAGATCGCCGTCTTCGATCGCGCCGTCGTCGTAGCAATCGAGCGCCTCGCGCAGTAGCGCGTCCGCATCGCTCTGCATTGCCGCGAGCTCCTCCGGCGTCTCGGCGCCGCGCACCCGCGAGATCAGCGTCAGCAGACCGTCGCGATGGGTGATGTAACGCTCGCGCTCGTCGCGCTTCACATAGTGGCGCAACCAGGCGCCCGCCGTGCCGAGGCCGGAGACCAGCAGGATGCCGCCCCAGATGTAGTCGGAGTATTTTTCGAGAAAGGTGCGTTCGGTACCGTCGATATACGCGGCCGCGCCCTGATGCGCCGGCAGCGCGGCATCCTTGTCGGTGTCCGGCTTCTCGATCTTGGCCGCCGCCGGCACGTCGCGCGCGACCTGGAGCCGCTGCGTGAACAACTGCCGATCGAGTGCGCCGACGGTTGCCTCGTGCAGCGCATGTTGCGCGATGATGAGGTGATTGACGCCGACGGTCTCGATCTTGTCCTCGGGCCGGGCCGGCGAAGAGGAGAAGATGCTGCCGGCGATTTCCTCGGACTCATAGAGCGGATGCTTCTGCGCGATCGCTTCCGAGACATCGACGGGGAGGAATTTCGGTTCGCCGCGCGCCGCCGCTGTCGCCGCGATCGCTTCCGCCGTGATCTTGCTGTCGAGCGGCCCGACGGTCATGTAGGCGTCGAGCGAGGGATCGCGCGCGAGATCGGCGACCTTGTTGACGGCGAACTGGCTGATCGTGACCTTGTCGGGGTTGATGCCGGACTCGGTCAGGATCACGCGCAGCAGCGTGACGTTGGCCGGGGTGCTGCCGACGACGCCGACCTTGTGGCCGGGGAGATCGTCGATGCTCTTGATCTTCGCAGACCGCGGCTTGCCTTTCCCGCCCGACGGTGCCCACAGCACAACGACATTCTTGCGCAGGACCGCAACCGCCTCGGCGCTCGCCGGCAGACTGAGATCGCCGCGCACGACCGCGAGGTCGACCTTGTTCGCGGTGAACAGCGCGATGCTTTCGGCGGCCCCCTGTGTCGTGACCGGCTTCAGCCGCACCGAATTGCCGTCACGCGCGAAGGCCTGCGCGAAGCCCTGGATGAGCTTGACGTCGTCACTGCCGGTCGGGCCGACCGCGATCTTCAGCGTCACCGGACGCAGCCCATAGAACAGCAGGCCTGCGGCGACGGCAAACACGAAGATGCCGGCCGCCAGGATCAGGAGCGACGAGTTTCGCCGTTTGAGCCTGCGGCGCGTGGTGCCGGGATGTTCACTCTGCTGCTCTGACATCTGGCTGTCATGTTACACGAAAAACCGGCAGTTCGCCGTGAAAAACAACCTAACATTTCGATGACGTCATACGTTTGAAACATCCATGTCAGAACGTCGTGCGAGCAGAATCAAGATTAACGATTTGGGTCTCCTGCGATGCGCATACTCGTTGCGACCGATGCCTGGCATCCGCAAGTCAACGGCGTGGTTCGAACGCTGACGTCGCTTGCGCGCAGCGCAGCGACCCTCGGCGCCGAGATCGAATTCCTCACCCCCGACGGTTTCCGATCGGTCGGCGTGCCGACCTATCCGGGCCTGCGCATGGCGCTGCCGAACCGCCGCGAGATCGCGCGCCGGATCGAGGAGGCCGCGCCCGAGGCGATCCACATCGCGACCGAAGGACCGATCGGCTGGGCGGCGCGCGGCTATTGCCAGCGCAACAAGCTCGCGTTCACCACATCCTATACAACGCGCTTCCCGGAATATGTTTCGGTGCGCACCGGAATTCCCGACAGCGTCGGCTATGCCGTGCTGCGCCACTTCCACGCGGCCGGATCGATGACGATGGTCGCGACCGACTCGCTGCGATCAGAGCTTGCCGAGCGCGGCTTCCGCAAGCTCGGCTTCTGGACCCGCGGCGTCGACACCAAGATCTTCAATCCCGACCAGCCGGCGCTGCTCGACCTGCCGCGACCGATCTTCATGACCATGGGCCGCGTCGCAGTGGAGAAGAATCTCGACGCCTTCCTGTCGCTGGATCTGCCGGGCTCCAAGGTCGTGGTCGGCGACGGTCCGCAGCGGGCGGCCTTGGAAGAGAAATATCCCGACGCGATTTTCCTCGGCGAGAAGAAGGGCCAGGATTTGACCTCGCACCTCGCCGCCGCCGACGTCTTCGTGTTCCCGAGCCTGACCGACACGTTCGGCGTCGTGCAGCTCGAGGCGCTGGCCTGCGGCACGCCGGTTGCGGCGTTCCCGGTCACCGGCCCGAAGGACGTCATTGCGGATCATCCGATCGGCGCGATCGACAACGATCTGCGCAGCGCCTGCCTGCGCGCGCTGAACATGTCGCGCGCCGACTGCCGCAATTTTGCGTTGGAGCGTTCCTGGGAAAACAGTGCGCGTCAGTTCATCGGCAATCTGGCCACGTTGCAGCCGAGCCGCGCGCCGCGGCCCGCCCGCCGCGTTGCCGGCCGCAGTGCGGTTCCGAATTAACAGCTCAATCGAACGAAAGACGAGAGACTATCTATGGCTGATATCATCAAGCTGGGCGCTGACCGTTCCATGGACTTCGACCGCGAAACGGTCGAGCAGGCCTACGACCGCTGGGCGCCGATCTACGACCTCGTGTTCGGTGGCGTGTTCAGCAAGGGCCGGCAGGCTGCGATCCAGGCCACCAACAAGATCGGCGGTCGCGTGCTCGAGGTCGGCGTCGGCACCGGCATCTCGCTGCCGCTCTATAGCCAGAACGTGCGCATCTTCGGAACCGACATCTCCGAGGCGATGCTGGAGAAGGCCAAGAAGCGGGTAACGGAGCAGGGCCTGAAGAATGTCGAGGGCCTCGCGGTGATGGACGCCGAGAAGCTCGAATTCCCCGACAATTCGTTCGACGTCGTGATGGCGCAGTACGTGCTGTCGGCGGTGCCGAACCCGGAAGCCGCGCTTGACGAGTTTGCCCGCGTGGTGCGCCCGGGCGGCGAATTGATCATCCTGACTCGCGTCAGCGCCGATGCCGGCGTCCGCCGCTTCATCGAGCAGAAGCTGCAGCCGGTGGTGCGCCCGCTCGGGTTCCGGACCGCCGAATTCGCCTGGTCGCGCTACACCAAGTGGCTGGCCGGCGCGGGTGGCATGGAGCTCGCGGAGCGCCGCCTGATCCCGCCGCTCGGCCATTTCTCACTGGTCCGCTTCCGCAAGGCGGACGTCGCCAAAGCCGCCTGAGGCGGTTGGCCAGGCGGCTC
Source organism: Bradyrhizobium altum (assembly GCF_020889705.1). Classification (GTDB taxonomy): domain Bacteria; phylum Pseudomonadota; class Alphaproteobacteria; order Rhizobiales; family Xanthobacteraceae; genus Bradyrhizobium; species Bradyrhizobium altum. The sequence continues at coordinate 7,867 of NZ_JACMYP010000198.1, forward strand.
AGCCCGCCGATCCTCCGGGTGAGGTGGCGCAGGCGCACAGCGCGCCCCTAGCCAGAGGCTACGATCTCCTTCGCCTCATCCCCGCAAACCTCGCCGGGATGAGGCGAGACCCTTCTCCGGTTGCGTCAAGGCGTCGCTCCGCATTGTCATATGTCATTATGATGATGTCACACGCGATACATCGAATCCCTGTAAATCCTGTCCCGAAAGATGTTGGGGGAACCAATGATCAAGAATTTTCTGCAAGAGCTCCGTACCCAGCGCTGGGATGACCATCGCTTCTACCATCACAGCCGGATCAACCAGAGCCTGCACTTCGTCAGCGCGCTGAGCTTCCTGTTCGCCTATGTGATGCTGTTCTTCGATCCGGTCGTGTCGGCACTGGTCGGCTGGCTGGTCTCGATGACCTCGCGCCAGGCCGGTCACTTCTTCTTCGAGCCGAAGGGGTATGACCACGTCAACCAGGCGACCCACGAGCACAAGGAAGACATCAAGGTCGGCTACAATCTGCAGCGCAAGGTCGTGCTGATGGCGATCTGGGCGCTGTCGCCGATGGTGCTGTACTTCGATCCGACCCTGTTCGGCCTGTTCAAGCCCTGGGTCACGATGGGCGACTTCACCCGTCAGGTGGCCAAGGTCTGGCTCGTGGTCGGCATCGGCGGTCTCCTGTTCCGCACCATCCACTTGTTCTTCATCCGCGACATCGAGACCGGCCTCGTCTGGATGACCAAGATCGTCACCGACCCCTTCCATGACCTGAAGCTCTATCACAAGGCGCCGCTGTTCCTGATGAAGGGCGAGCTGATCGATCCGGGTCTCGAGAAGCACGTCAAGCACGCCTGATCGTTGCTCCAATATCTTTCCGATATGCGTCATGCCCGGGCTTGTCCCGGGCATCTACGTCTTGGGACGTCGCAACAACAAGGTCTCGTCTTGAAGCTTCTCGTCTGTGCACTCTCTTCACCTCGTCCCGCGTGCGGGGAGAGGTCGGATTGCATCGCCAGATGCAATCCGGGTGAGGGGGGCTCACCGCGAGTCCGTCTGTTACCGATTTTGTGGATGCAGCCCCTCACCCCAACCCTCTCCCCGCAAGGGCGGGGCGAGGGAGCGAGAGGGCGGTACCGGGGTTTAACGCCCGAACCTCACGGCGACCATCTCTTTCAGGATCTGCCGCTTGATGTTCTTGTTGGTGAGGCCTTCCTTGTGCCACCACCAGGCGTCGCGCTTCATCTTCTCGGCTGCCGCGACGAAGCGGTCGGCGACCTCGGCGAAGTCGGCGTCGGTGTAGTTCAGGCTGAAGATCAGCCGGCCGGTGCCGACCCAGCTCAGCGCCAGTCCCTCGGCCCGCAGATAGTATTGCAGCATCCAGTTGTAGCGGGACGGCTCGGTGTAAGAGACCGTCCAGATCGACGAGATGTTGCCGACCCGAACCGGCAGGCCTTGTGCTTCGAGGCGGTCGTTGAGCGATTTGGCGCGGCCGTTCCAGGTCTCGTCGAGCCCGTTGTAGATCGAGCGGAAATTCGGGCTGGCGAGCCGGCTCAGAAACTCGTCCATCGCCGTCATCACGTAGGGATGCGAGTTGAAGGTGCCGCGCGCGAAGCAGATGTCGGCCGGCCGGTCGTCGCGGAAACGCCGCATCAGGTCCTTGCGGCCGCACACCACGCCGACCGGAAGGCCGCCGGCAAGGCTCTTGCCGTAGGTCGCCATGTCGGCCTTGACGCCGAAATATTCCTGGGCGCCGCCGGCGGCGAGGCGGAAGCCGACGAACACCTCGTCGAAGATCAGCACGATGCCGCGCTGGGTGCAGACCTCGCGCAGCTTCTTCAGCCATTCGGTGTAGGCGGCGCGGTCGTACCTCGAGGAGCGCGACGAATCGACCAGCGCGGAATCGCCGGGCGCGTTGCCGTTCGGATGCAGCGCCTGCAGCGGATTGACCAGCACGCAGGCGATGTCCTTGCGGGTGCGCAGCACGTGCAGCGTCTTCTCCGACATGTCGGCGAGCGTGAAGGTCTCGTGCGGCGACACCGGATTGCCGACGCCGGGCTGCACCTCGCCCCACCAGCCGTGATAGGCGCCGGCGAAGCGGACCAGATGGGTCCGCTTGGTGTGGTAGCGCGCGAGCCGCACCGCCTGCATCACGGCCTCGGTGCCGGACATGTGGAACGAGACCTCGTCGAGGCCGGAAATCTCGCAGAGGCGCTTGACGTTGTCGGCAATGATCGGGTGGTAGGGGCCGAGCACGGGGCCAAGCGCGTGCGCGCGCTTCTCACCCTCGGCGATGCACTCCTTGTAGAAGTCGTTGCCGAAGATGTTGACTCCGTAGGAGCCGGTCAGGTCGTAGGACACATTGCCGTCGAGGTCGGTGACGGTGACGCCGCTGGAGGCCTCGACGAAGGCCGAGGTGCCGAGATGCTCGCGCACCAGGCGGCTGTACTGGAACGGCACGCGGTAGGTTTCGGTGAACTGCAGGTCGGAGATCCGCTCCGTCACCTCGGCAGTCAGCGCGCGGCCCTTGGGATAGCGATCCGCGTAGAGGCCGGCGAGGCGGAAGAAGCCGTCCTGCCGCTGCAACGCGACGTCCTTCGGCGCTCCGTCGGAGCAAAAGAACTGGTCGATGTCGAATTCGTAGTGCGGCACCATGCGCGCCACCATCTTGGACATCTTGGAATGTCCGGTCAGCGAGCGGTGCTTGGCCCGCGACAGCGCGAGGCGGGCTTGAATTTTGGGGAAAGCTGCGGCGGCGCCGGCAAGCGCGGCGGCGGACAGCGAGAGAATCGGAAGGGATGTTTCCATGACAGAAGCGCTAGCCTCGGCACCTAACAAATTCATGACAGTCAAGGGCCTGATCTCGGCATTCACCCAGCAGGAAGACCTCAATTTCCTGCTAACCAACCGGATTCCGCGGGCGGCGATCACCCGCTTCATGGGCTGGTTCTCCAAGGTCGAGAACCCCCTGGTGCGCGACGCCTCGATCGCCTGCTGGAAGCTGTTCTCCGACCTCGATCTGTCCGAGGCGAAGAAGACCGAATTCAAGAGTTTGCACGATTGCTTTACCCGCGAGCTCAAGCCCGGCCTGCGCCCGGCCGCGGCCGATCCCGCCATCATCGCGAGCCCGTCGGACGCGATCATCGGCGCGCATGGGCGGATCGAGGATGGGCAGTTGTTCCAGGTCAAGGGCGCGCCCTATTCGCTGCTCGATCTGGTCGGCGATCCCGCGCTGGTCGAGCAGCACAGCAACGGCCGCTTCGTCACGCTGCGGCTGACCTCGAGCATGTATCACCGCTTCCACGCGCCGTACGATCTTGCGATCGACAAGGTGACGTTCATTCATGGCGATGTCTGGAACGTCAATCCGATCGCGCTGAAGCGGGTCGAGCGACTGTTCTGCAAGAACGAGCGCGCGGTGCTGCGCGCGAAGCTTCCAACAGGCGAGGCGCTGACGCTGGTTCCGGTCGCCGCCATCCTGGTGGCCAGCCTCCGCCTGCATTTCCTCGACATCACGCTGAACGCGCAGTCGCGGGGCCCGGTGGATTTCCCCTGTGACGCGCATGTGAAGAAGGGCGATGAACTCGGCTGGTTCGAGCACGGCTCGACCATCATCGTGCTCGCGCCCAATAATTTCGAATTCTCTGACAGTGTCGCGGAGGGAACGCGGATCAAATGCGGCGAACCGTTGTTGCGGAAGCCCTCATAGCGCTTTCGAGCGAAATGGGCACCGGTTCGCGTGAAGAAAGCGCGTCAAAATATGAGCTCTGATCTCGCTTTCTCGTTCGTGCCATTCTTTGAGCACGATCTGCCCGGAAAACCGGTTTCCACTTTTCAAGATCATGCTTTAGTATGGCCGGGATCGTCGCGCGACGATCCTAAATCGCAAACCTGATGGACACGAGATGGCGCGGACGCCTGTTCTGGCGGCGGGAGGCATTGTGCTGCGGCGGGACGCTCCGCAGCGCTTTGCCGTCGTGCGCCTGCGCAAGCGCAATGAGTGGGTGTTGCCCAAGGGCAAGCTCGACGATGGTGAGACGCCGCGCGCCGCCGCCGAGCGTGAGGTGCTGGAGGAAACCGGCCACGACGTCGAGGTGCACGAATTCCTCGGCACACTGGTCTATGATTCAGGCGGCCGCTCCAAGGTGGTGCATTACTGGCGCATGGATGCCGGCGGCAAGCCAGTGCGTGCGTTGATGAGCGACATCAGGGAAGTCGATTGGCTGCCGCTCGATGAAGCGCTCGATCGCCTGTCGCGCGCCTACGAACGCGCGTTCCTGGAAAATGTCGGCCCGATCGCGTTGCAGGCCGCGGCGAACGCCGAGCGCGAGCGGCGCGCGCGGTTGCGGGTCACCGCCGCGGAACGACGGCGCGCGCGGCTTGCCGAAGAAGAGCCGCTCATCGATACGCCTGCAAACCCTGAAGCTCCCACTGCCGCAGAGATACCGGCGGGCGCTGAAGCGTCCGTGGATGCCGAGACGCCGGTCGTCGTTGACGCGCCGGCGCCCGCTGAGGTGGGGGTCATGGCGGAGACGACCGATATTGCGGGCGGGCCGGCGGCGGATGCATCCGAGGAATCGCCATCATCCGCGCGTGAGATCGAACCCGTTGCCACGGCCGTGCAGCCCATCCCGCGCAAGAACCTGATCGAGCGCGTGCGCGACTGGCTGGGTCGCGCGGCCTGATCACCCGCAGATCTGACGTCGTGCGGTTGGCTGCCAGGCATCAATGTCGTGCTGCAAGGCAACGCAGTCGGCAACGCGCTTGGGCGAACCCAATTCATTTGCCAGAAGCTGTGCCGCGTGAACTTCCGCCATGGCGCCGCGAACGTCCCCGCGCTCCAGCTGGAGTCTGGAAATCTGCAGCCTCAGCCGCACGATCTGGACCCGTCCCTCGATGCTGGACCACAGCTGGCGGGCGAGATGGAGATGTCGCATGGCTGCTTCATGGTCCTGCCGGGAAAGCGCGAGGATTGCCTGCGCTTCGTTGGTGAGCGCGCGGATCGAGGGCATCGGCCAGCGATCCGGACTTCCGGAAAGTTCGCAGATCAATGCCTTTGCCCGGCCGGTCCGATGCGTGTGTGCCGCAACCAGCGCCAGATGCGCGAGCAGGATTCCGCGCCGCTGCAGTGTCCACCAGGTCTTGCCGATCAGGCTCCGCTCGAGGCTTGCATAAGCGGCTTCCGCTTCGCCTCTTGCGAGCAGCAGCATGGCGCGGCCCGGCTCCGGGCACCAGCCCATCGTGTAAGCCCTGTCGTATGCTTCGAGCGCTGCGTCGTCATTGCCGATCGCTGCCAGAATATCGCCCAGCACCCGGTTGGCATCGCCCATCGACCATGGCGCATCGCTGGTCAGGCGCGCGAGCGCGTCCTGAATGCGAGCCAGCGCTTCGTCGAGCGAGCCCCTGATGCCGAGCACCTCGGAGCGATGCAGCTGGCATGAACCTGTCAGCTCCATGCCGCTGCTCGAACAGAAATTCTGGTAGCTCCGCGTCCACTGGTCGGCCCGCGCCCAATCTCCGAACATCCGGGCTGCCCAGAGAATGTTGCAGTAGAGGTTGCCGCCCATGATCGGATCCAGATTGGTGCTGGACAGTGCGACCGCGGCGGCATGGTCCTGATCGGCCAGTCCGCCATGCGTGTCGCCGAGGCATAGCCGATAGAAGCCGCGATAGGCCAGGCTCAGAGCTTCGATGTTGAGCGCATCCTTGTATCGGACGGCCGTGTAGGCCGCGTCGGCCAACGCGAGGGCCTGTTCCGGCTCGCCATCGAAGGCAGCCAGTTTGGACTTCATCCATAACAGCAAGGCCGTTGTCGGCGGATCGTCGAGCCTCGAGGCCCAATCTTCCGCTCGCGCGAGCCAGCCCTTTCCGATCGCGGCCTGACCGCTCTCGAAATGCAGGCCCGAGAGCGCGATTGCATCGACCGCTGCGCCGGCGGCGTCGCCGGCTTCGCTGCGCGCGGCGACCGCGCGAACCAGAATCGGAATGGCTGCCGCGGTCCTGCCGAGGCATTGCAGGGCAAGCGCCCAATCGTGGAAATCTTCGGCGCTGAGCTGGCCGTCTCCGTCGGCGCTCTGAAAGAGCGTTGCCGCCTGCAGCCATAAATGTCCGACCGCCGCACGTCGGGCGAGGCCGATTGCTCCGATTGCACCGCGTGTTCCGTCTTGATTGCGATCGGCACGTTCCGGCGGCCTGATCTCGGAATCAACGAAGAACCGATATCCTTTGCCCGGCAGATTCCGGATCGCTCCCTCCATGCCACCCCTGCGTAGCGCGGCGCGCAACGAACTCACCGCCCGCTGCAGCGAGTTGTCGGTGACCGTGACGTCCGGCCAGACGGCCTCGAGTAGCTCGTCTTTGGAGATGACCCGGTCGCGGTGGTGGACAAGGTAGACCAGCAGATCGAACACACGCGGCTGCAAAGCGACTTCCTGCCGCGCGCACAGCAGCACGCGTCCAGCTTCATCAAGCTCGAACAGTCCAAATGGGAATGCCATGTGTATGAGTTCGGGCTCGGCGGAAAAGGTTCAGGCAAAGATCAGGCAATGATCAGTCCGCGGTAAGGACAGTTGGCGTTGACCGCGCCTATAGCTGAGCATGGCCGCGATCACCGCAGCCTGTCGTTCAACCGTCGCAACTGAGGAGATTTCGATGGAACTCTACGTCATTCGCCGTCCGAGCGCCTGGGCAAACATGGGTGAGCTGGAACTCGCCGGCGCAACCTCCGCGAGGATCGGCGACGAGCAGATGCCGGACCGCGTCCGCTGGATCCGCAGCTACGTGGTGCATGAGGCAGATGGTCGCATTGGCACTTTCTGCATCTACGAGGCGCGTGACGGTGACTCGATCCGGGATCATGCGCGCTGCGTCGGCATGCCGGGCGAGGAATTCTACAAGGTCGCGACCACAGTTGTGGTGCGTGGTGATCCCGTCCAACCGCCCATTGCAGCCGAATGACGCCTGCGAGGCGTCGCATGGCGCGTCCCGGCCAAACCATTATCCGGAGCGCCATCACACTTCGATCAAGGAAACGATTATGCCGATTTCATTTATGGAGTGCATGTCAGGTCCGGTGCGAAGGCATCTTTCCATTCTGCTCGTGCGGATCCGCCGGATCGTCAATCAGTCGGTCGCTGGGATGCTCGCACGGCGTGAGCGGCAGGCCAGTCGCTTGATGCCGCGCGATCCCGGCGACCGGCGGTCGAAGGCCGCCGGCAACCGCAGCCCTCGGCCGATCATTCGAAGCGCACTGCTCGGGCTGATGATCGCGGGTTTGTCCTCACCCGTGTTCACTCGGCAGCATCGTGCAGCTCAAGCGCAGCAGGCCGTCTGGCCTCAGCGCAGGCATGGCTGCAGGCAGCATTCGGATTGGAGCATTGTTGCCGCATCTCGCATCCCGGCCCTTCTCGACCGTCGCAGCTAGCTCGCAGCACATTGAAGTCATTGCACGTCACGACGCCTTTTGGCGCAACCGCGGACTTGCGGCGAAGCCAGCCGCCTCGCCGTGAGCCGCACGACATTTTTCCAAGGAGATTCACATGAACGTTCAGACCGAAATGCCCGCTGTCGATCTCGCCGCCGTCAAGGCACGTCAGCAAGCCACCTGGAGCTCGGGCGACTATGCGATCGTCGGCACCACGCTCCAGATCGTCGGCGAAACGCTCTGCGAGGCAGTCGACCTGCGCAGCAATCAAATGGTGCTCGACGTCGCAGCCGGCAACGGCAACGCGACGCTGGCCGCGGCGCGGCGCTTTGCCGATGTTATCTCGACCGACTACGTCGGAGCGTTGCTCGAACGCGGCCGCGAGCGGGCGGCCGCGGAGCGTCTGCCCGTCACGTTCCAGGAAGCGGACGCGGAGAAGCTGCCGTTCGCCGACGCGAGCTTCGACGTCGTGCTGTCGACGTTCGGTGTTATGTTCACCGCCGACCCGCAGCAGGCGGCAAACGAATTGCGCCGTGTCTGCCGCATCGGCGGCAAGATCGGCCTTGCGAGCTGGACGCCGGAGGGTTTCATCGGCCAGCTGTTCAAGACCATCGGCAAATATGTGCCGCCGGCGCCGGGCGTGAAATCTCCCGCACTATGGGGCACTGAAGCCCATCTCAGTGCCCTGTTCGGGCCTCAGGCCACGGTCGATGCCAAACGGAGGCAATTCAATTTCCGTTACAGATCGCGCGAGCATTTCCTCGAGATCTTCCGCACCTATTACGGTCCGGTGCTGAAAGCCTTCGGGTCGATCGATGCCGTCAAGCAGCAACTGCTCGCCGCCGACATGTTCCGCCTGATGGACCAGTTAAATGTCGCCAAGGATGGGACGCTGGTCATCCCCAGCGAATATCTGGAGGCGGTGATCAGCAGGCAGCGCTGATCTGCGGTTCGCAGTTCGGAATGTGGCGCCGGCGTTTGTCGCCGGTGCCACTTCGTTCGGCTACGGGCGCTTGTTTTTGGGCGGCGGCTTTGCGGCGCGCGGCGGTGGTGCGCGCCGTTGCTGGAAGGCGGGGCGTGCC
>NZ_JACMYP010000199.1 GCF_020889705.1 Bradyrhizobium altum
CCGTCGCGCGGCTTCAGATCGATCGCGGCCGGGCAAGCGGCCGCGCGCGCGTCGGGCTGACGGGAATCAAGGCCGACGCGGCGCGCGACGAGCCTATAGTGCGCGGGCGCGCGGCCTGCTACACTTGCTCGCTCCGATAGAAGGAACATACGCCGCACCCAAACGGCGCAATCGGGGGAACTCCAATGCGAAATCCACAAACGGGCGCGCGATGGATGGTCGCGGCCATTGTCGCGATCGGCGTCACGACGTCAGCTCCTGGCCACGCCGCGTCGGTTGCGCCGGTCGCCGCCGAGAACGGCATGGTCGTATCCGCGCAACATCTCGCGACGCAGGTCGGCATCGAGGTGTTGAAGCGGGGCGGCAACGCGGTCGACGCCGCCGTCGCGGTCGGTTACGCGCTGGCGGTGGCCTATCCCGCCGCCGGCAATCTCGGTGGCGGCGGGTTCATGACCATCCAGCTTGCCGACGGCCGCAAGACCTTCCTGGATTTCCGCGAAACCGCGCCGAAGGGCGCCACCGCCAACATGTATCTCGACAAGGACGGCAACGTCATTCCCGGCCTGTCGACCAAGGGGCATCTCGCCGTCGGCGTGCCCGGCTCGGTGGCCGGCATGGAATATGCGCGCGAGAAATACGGCACGATGAAGCGCGCCGACGTCATCGCGCCGGCGCTACAACTCGCCGAGGACGGCTTCGTGCTGGACCAGGGCGACGTCAGCATGCTGCAGACCTCGACCAAGGATTTTCAGGACGATCCGGCCTCGGCCGCGATCTTCCTCAACAACGGCAAGCCGTTCCAGGTCGGCGAGCGGCTGACGCAGCACGAGCTCGCCGAAACGCTGCGCGAGATCAGCAAGCGCGGCACCGACGGCTTCTACAAGGGCTGGGTGGGGGCGGCGATCGTCGCCTCGAGCCAGGCCGGCAAGGGCCTGCTCACGCAGGAGGATCTCGATAACTACAAGGTTCGGGAGCTCGCGCCGGTCGAATGCGACTATCGCGGCTACCACGTGGTCTCGGCGCCGCCGCCAAGCTCGGGTGGCGTGGTGATCTGCGAGATCCTGAACATCCTCGAGGGCTACCCGCTGAAGGAGCTCGGCTACCATTCCGCGCAGGCGGTGCACTACCAGATCGAGGCGATGCGCCACGCTTATGTCGATCGCAACAGCTATCTCGGCGACCCCGACTTCGTGAAGAATCCGCTCGAGCGTTTGCTCGACAAGAACTACGCCGCGAAGATCCGCGCCGTGATCGACCCGGCTAAGGCCGGCGTGTCCAAGGACATCAAGCCCGGCGTTCCGCCGCACGAGGGCAGCAACACCACGCACTATTCGATCGCCGACAAGGACGGCAATGCGGTGTCGGTGACCTACACGCTCAACGACTGGTTCGGCGCCAAGGTGACCGCGGCCAAGACCGGCGTGCTGCTGAACGACGAGATGGACGACTTCACCGCCAAGGTCGGCGTGCCGAACCTCTACGGCCTGGTGCAGGGGGAGGCCAACTCCATCGTCCCCGGCAAGCGTCCGCTGTCCTCGATGAGCCCGACCATCGTCACCAGGGACGGCAAGCCGGTCATGGTGGTGGGGACTCCGGGCGGCAGCCGCATCATCACCGCCGTGCTGCTGACGATGATCAACGCCATCGACTACGGCATGAACGCGCAGGAAGCCGTCGACATGCCGCGCTTCCACCAGCAATGGCTTCCGGAGGCGACCAACCTCGAGGACTTCACGCTATCGCCGGACACGCGGAAGATTTTGGAAGGCATGGGCCAGAAGTTCGGGCCGCCGCAGCCCGCCAATCACCTCGCTGTCATCATCATCGGCGCGCCGTCGCTGGACGGCAAGCCGGTCGGCAACAACCGCTTCTATGGGGCGAACGATCCGCGCCGCAACTCGGGGCTTGCAGCCGGCTACTGATTGCCGTTGCGCGCTCGCGTGGGGACGGCCGGGCAGGGAGCACCGTTTGCAAAACCGGTGGTGGGTCAGGCCACGGCCGTCGACCTGCCGTCGTCATGCCCGCTCGTCAGCAGCAGGCGCCGGCGGATCGCATCCTCGACCAGGGCCAGCGATTGCCTGGCTTCACGCGCCTCGGCTTCGGCGGCCTGGGCCCGGAACTCGGCGGCATCGAGCTGCTCCTGCTGGGACTCGATACGCCGTCGGGCCTCCTCGAGCGCCCGGGACGCATCCCTCAGCTTGCGCTCGGTGGCGGCGATGATTTCGAGCTGCGCCTGTTCGGCGGCCTCGGCGCGCGCCTCGCCGGCACGGGCCCGGTCCTCGATGCTGCGGAACAGATCCGCTGCCTGATAGACCAGGTCCAAGGCTTCGGTGCCCATCGCTGATGTGGGAGGTCTCGGAAATCCGAGGACATTCGGGTCGGCCGTAAAAGGCCGTTTAAATCCGCGCAGTGCCATGCAAACCAGCCCTCGCGAGTCGCGAGTATGACAACAACTTGCGGTAGTTATGTTTAACAAGCCATCAATCCTGTCGGCCGCCCGGCACTGTCCACCGGTTTCCGACCACACAGCACCTCGAACGGCAGCTGGGTAGTGCAAGCGCTCGGTCCGGCCTGCGCTTTTCCTTCGCAGCCGGCTCGCCGCGCAAGCGCCGCGATTGGAGACCGGCGTGCCGCCGCCAGGCGCGCTGGCGAATCGGAGGACGGAGGGCTGGAGGTCGATGCGGTCCTGCGGAGCATCCGAAGCGCGGGGAGGGGCTGATTTGGCTGCGCGCGCGAGCCGGGCTCTATGGCATAAGTTTGACGCCTGGCGCGCTTTAATTCTCCCGTGCTGAATTGCAGGTCCATGGTGCGACCGATATACCGGGCGGCCTAAGTGGCACGCAGCGCACTCAGACGAGCGACGTATTCGCCACGGAAAATCTGGTCGATGAAATTTCTGTTGCGGTTCTTCGGGTTCCTGTTCACCGCAGGAACCATTCTGTTCCTGGCCGGTCTGGCCGCGGTTGCAGGGCTGTTCTGGCATTTTTCCAAGGACCTGCCCGACTATTCGCAGCTCCAGAATTACGAGCCGCCGGTGATGACCCGCGTGCACGCGGCTGACGGATCGCTGCTGGGCGAATTCGCCAAGGAGCGCAGGCTCTATCTGCCGATCCAGGCGGTGCCGAAGCTCGTGATCAACGCGTTCCTTGCGGCCGAAGACAAGAATTTCTACGAGCACGGCGGCATCGATTATACCGGCATGGCGCGCGCCGGCGTCTCCTACATCCAGAACTTCGGTTCCAACCGCCGTCCGCAGGGTGCCTCCACGATCACCCAGCAGGTTGCCAAGAACTTCCTGTTGACTAACGAGGTGTCGTTCACCCGCAAGATCAAGGAAGCCCTGCTGGCGATGCGAATCGAGCGGGCCTATTCCAAGGACAAGATCCTCGAGCTCTATCTCAACGAGATTTACCTCGGCCTCGGTGCCTACGGCATTGCGGCGGCCTCGCTGGTCTATTTCGACAAGTCCGTCAATGAACTGACGGTCTCGGAAGCGGCCTATCTGGCGGCGTTGCCGAAAATGCCGGCCAGCCTGCATCCGGTGCGCAACCGTGCGCGCGCCATCGAGCGGCGCAACTACGTGATCGACCGCCTGCAGGAGAACGGCTGGATCACCGCTGCCGACGCCGACAAGGCGCGCAAGGACCCGCTGACCGTCACCAACCGCAGCAACGGCGCGCACACCTTCGCCGGCGAATATTTCTCCGAAGAGGTCCGCCGCGACATCTTCGAGCGCTATGGCGAGAAGAAGCTCTATGAGGGCGGCCTGTCGGTGCGCACCACGCTCGACCCCAAGGTCCAGGTGATGGCGCGCAAGGCCATGGTGGCGGGGCTCGTGAACTATGACGAGCAGCAGGGCTATCGCGGCGCGATCCAGAAGCTCGACCTCACCAGCGACTGGGGCGTCCCGCTCGCCGAGATCAAGTCGCTCTCGGACATCTCGCCGTGGCGGATGGCGGTGGTGCTGGAAAGCAACGACCAGTCGGCGCGGATCGGCTTCCAGCCTGGCCGCGAGCTCGGCGGCGCCGTCAGCAAGCAGCGCGAGACCGGCATCGTCACGCTGGAAGGCGTGCGATGGGCAAGGGCGTTGTCCGGCCCGTACAAGGGCAAGTCGCCGACATCGGTGGCGCAAGTGCTGCAGCCCGGGGACGTCATCTACGCCGATCCGCTGTTCAAGGATGGCAAGGCCCTCGAAGGCCAGTACCGGCTGCGCCAGATCCCCGACCTGTCGGGAGCGATGGTGGCGATGGATCCGCATACCGGCCGTGTGCTCGCGATGGTCGGCGGCTTCTCGTTCGACCAGAGCCAGTTCAACCGGGCGACGCAGGCCTATCGGCAGCCCGGCTCGACCTTCAAGCCGATCGTCTATTCGACGGCGCTCGACAATGGCTACACCGGATCGACCGTGATGATCGACGGGCCGATCGAGATCGACCAGGGGCAGGGCAACATCTGGCGGCCGGAGAACTTCTCCACCGGCAAGTATCAGGGCCAGGTCACGCTGCGCAACGCGCTCCGCCTGTCGCTCAACACCGTGACGGTGCGGCTGGCGCAGGAAATCGGCATGCCTGTGATCGGCGAGTATGCCAAGCGCTTCGGCGTCTATGACGAGTTGCCGAACTATCTCGCCTACGCGCTCGGCGCCGGCGAGACCACGGTGATGCGGATGGCCACCGCCTATTCGATGATCGCCAATGGCGGCGTCCGCGTGAAGCCGACCCTGATCGACCGCATCCAGGACCGCTACGGCCACACCATCTTCAGGCACGACCAGCGCGAATGCCGCGGCTGCGACGCGCCGGAGGGCTGGAAGAGCCAGCCCGAGCCGCAGCTCGTCGACCGTCGCGAGCGGGTGCTCGACGCGATGTCCGCCTACCAGATCACCTCGTTGATGGAGGGCGTGATTCAGGCCGGTACCGGCACGGCGCTGAAGGACGTCGGCAAGCCGCTCGCCGGCAAGACCGGCACCTCGAACGAGGCCAAGGATCTCTGGTTCGTCGGCTTCTCGCCGGACCTCGTGGTCGGTCTCTATGTCGGCTACGACAAGCCGCGCTCGCTCGGCCGCAACGCGCAGGCCGGTCACACCGCGGCGCCGATCGCGCGCGACTTCCTGAAGCTCGCGCTCGCCGACAAGCCGGCCACCCCGTTCAAGCAGCCGGTCGGCATCCGGCTGGTGCTTGTCGACGCCAAGACGGGCCTGCGCGCCTCGTCCGGTCAGAAGGGCGTGGTGCTCGAAGCCTTCAAGCCGGGCCAGGCGCCGCCGGCCTATGATTCCTCGTTGGTCGCCGGCACCGATGTGATCGACGGCACCCAGCAGGGCATCTCGCCGGACGCGGACCGGGCCGTGATGCGGTCGGGGACGGGCGGGCTGTACTGACGTCCGCGATAGGCGCTCAACATAACGCTGCGGCTCGATCTCGCACCGAGGCGCGATGCATGCGACAGCATGACACGCCGGATGGCATGCGTTGCGCGGCACTTTGACGAGTGCGCGAAGAATTGTTTTGAGCGGTCCCGCATAGGCGTAGCGTTGGCTCACCCCATTTGCTGCGCAAATCGACCTCTCCCAAGGGAGAGGTGAACTTTCGACGCCGTTGCAGCTCAACCTAATCTCGTCATCAGGCCCTACTGCAGTATGAAGTGATGGAGCCGTCGCAGCGGGCGCTGCCAAAATATCGAAAACAACCCCATGCAAAGTAGCCGGCGGCGGCCGGCGTCCGGCCAAGCAACTTGACACGTCGTGCAATTCAGGGGTATTCTTCTAATATTCCGAAATTGTGCAAATGTCCCTCGCCCCAAGTCTCCCTCGACCAAGACTGTCGCATATGGCCTTTGCGGGCTTCTGCAACTGACGCTGCCCATTCGCGACCGCAGACCGCGATTTTACGCCGATCCCTTGCCAACAATGCTTGCCAAGCGTGGGACCAAGCGGGTAGAAGGTCGCACTCGCGCGGGCGCTGATTTGGCAGGCGAACCCGCTGTACCGAGATGTCCGGTCATCCAGCTAAGCTGTTGATACCACGGACAATTCTTGGGGAATGGTGTAACGGTAGCACAACAGACTCTGACTCTGTTTGTCTTGGTTCGAATCCAGGTTCCCCAGCCAATCTGCCTCTGTGACGCGATCATCCTCCAAATCCCGATGACTTGCCGGGCCGGCCTGCGCCTGATGCGGGACCGGTCGTGACGCGATGTGTTGTCACGGCATCGAGGGTGGATCAGCGCGGCGTAATCCACCATGGTCTCGCGACTGTGGTGCAGCCTGTTGCGACAGAGGTTTAAGGTGATGGATGAAATTCTCTATGCCCGCGAGCCGTCGATCGGCGTCGACGAGTTCATCGAGGTGCTGCGCCAATCGGGCCTCGGCGAGCGGCGGCCGCTGGCGGATGCCGACCGCATGGCGCGCATGATCGCCAATGCCAACCTGATCGTGACGGCGCGCAAGGCGCACCGGCTCGTCGGCGTCTCGCGTGCGCTGACCGATTTCGCCTATTGCTGCTATTTGTCGGACCTTGCGGTCGATCGAGAATTTCAGGGGCACGGCATCGGCAAGCGCCTGATCGCGGAAACCCGGCGCCACGCCGGACCTGAATCGATGTGCCTGTTGCTATCGGCGCCTGACTCGGTCAGCTTCTACAAGACGATCGGCATGCCGCAGCCGGACAACGCATTCCTCTACAAGCGCGAGCGGTAGCGGCGCGCTGCTACTTGATCTTGTCGTACACCGTCGCGAAGTCTGCGAGCGGCATCGGGATGCTGATGGTTTCCTTGCCGAGATTCTGGAACGACACCTTGAGCTGCTTGCCCGATTTCAGCTGGGCCAGGACGTCGGGGGCGATCGGCGCATTGATGTAGCAGCCGCGCGCCTCGCAGGTCTGGATCGGCACGTCGACGGCCTTGCCGTCGTCGACCTGCAGCTTGGCGCCGACGGGCAGGTTTAACCCGAGCGGAAGCTGAATCAGGGCAACCGGCGCGCGGGTGTCGCCGGGAACGCGGATATTGACCAGCACGATGAGCTGGCCGGTCTTGGTGAGCACGGCGGTCTGCTCCATCGCACATTCGAGCGGCGCGTCGCGGCTCGCGCTGGTGCAGCGCGCGACCCAGCCGGTATTGTTCCCGGCCGGGGCGTCACCTTGAGGAGCGGCGGGAGCAGCTGCCGAAGCCGGCGCGGGCGCGTTCTTGGCCTTGGGGGCCTGGGCGTGGCCAAGATCAGCCAGGCCGAACACGGTGAACAGGACGAAGAGCGACTTTGCGACAATCTTCACGATACCGGCTCCCAAATGAACATCTTTCGGGTGTGCCGGTACGCGGGCAAAAGTCAAGTCACTCGGCGGCCTGCTTGACCGACCGATCCTCGCCATCGTCGGCATCGTGGTCGGCGGGCGGCGAGCGGCCCCAGTTCGCAAACGCGTTGGAGAGCCTGTCGAGATAGAGATAAACCACGGGCGTCGTGAACAATGTCAGCGCCTGGCTGACGATCAGGCCGCCGACCATCGCGTAACCGAGCGGCTGGCGGATTTCGGAGCCGGTGCCGGTTCCGAGCATCAGCGGCACGCCGCCGAGCATCGCGGCCATCGTCGTCATCATGATCGGGCGGAAGCGGAGCAGGGCGGCCTGGCGGATCGCCGCCACCGGCTCCATGTGCTGATCGCGCTCGGCGGCGATCGCGAAGTCGACCATCATGATGCCGTTCTTCTTCACGATGCCGATCAGCAGGATGATGCCGATCAACGCGATCAGCGAGAAGTCGAAGCCGGCGGCCATCAGGATCGCCAGCGCGCCGACGCCGGCCGAGGGCAGCGTCGACAGAATGGTGATCGGATGGATGTAGCTCTCGTAGAGAATACCGAGGATCAGGTAGACGACCACGAGCGCCGCCAGGATCAACAGCGGCACGGTCGACAGCGATTGCTGGAACGCCTGCGCGGTGCCCTGGAAGCTTGAGCTCAGGGTCGGCGGCGCGCCAAGGTCGGTCATTGCCTTCTGCACCGCTTCCGTCGCCTGGCCGAGCGCGACACCCTGCGCCAGGTTGAACGAGATGGTGATCGCCGGGAACTGGCCCTGGTGGCTGATCGACAGCGGCCGTACCGGTACGGTAGTCCACTTCGCAAAGGTCGACAGCGGCACCTGTTCGCCGGTCAGCGGCGACTTGATGTAGATGTTGTTGAGCGTGTCGATCGAGCCCTGCAGCTCCGGCAGCACCTCGAGGATGACGTGGTAGCTGTTGAGCTGGGTGAAGTACTGCGTCACCTGACGCTGGCCGAACGCGTCATAGAGCGTGTCGTCGATCAGCTGCGGCTGAATGCCATAGCGCGAGGCGGTGTCGCGGTTGATCTTCAGCTCGACCGTGGTGCCGTTGGTCTGCTGGTCGGTGGCGACGTCGCGCAGCTGCGGCAGCGTCTGCATCTTGCCGAGAATCTTCGGCGCCCATTCGTTCAGCTCGGCGAGGTTGGCGTCCTGCAGCGTGAACTCGAACTGGGTGCGGGTCGGGCGGCCGCCGAGGCGGACGTCCTGCGCGGCCTGCATGAACAGGCGGGCACCGAGCACTTTCTCCAGCTTCGGCCGCAGGCGGGCGATGATCTGCTGCGCGTTGGCATCGCGCTCGTTCAGCGGCTTGAGCGTGATGAACATGTTGCCGTTGTTGCCGGCCCGGCCGCTGCCGCCGATCGCCATCGCGACCGTCGCCACGCCGGGATCCTGCATGACGATCTTGCTGAGCTCCTCCTGCTTCCCCTTCATCTCAGCGAACGAAATGTCCTGGCTGGCCTCCGAGGTCGCGGTGATCAGGCCGACGTCCTGCTGGGGGAAGAAGCCCTTCGGGATGATGACGAACATGTAGATCGACAGCGCCAGCGTCGCGAAGAAGATCATCAGGGTCGTGAACTTCCAGCGCAGCGCGAGGTCGAGCCCGCTCTGATAGCCGCGCAGCATGGCATCGAAGCCGCGCTCGCTGAGCTGGTAGAAGCGGCCGTGCTTCTCCTCGTTGTGGGCGCGCAGGAAGCGCGAAGCCATCATCGGCGTCAGCGTCAGCGACACGAACATCGAGACGAAGATGGTCATCGCCAGCACGACCGCGAATTCGCGGAACAGGCGGCCGATGATGCCGCCCATCAGCAGCAGCGGGATCAGCACCGCGACCAGCGAGATGCTGATCGAGACGATGGTGAAGCCGATTTCCTTGGAACCCTTGAAAGCGGCGGCCATCGGCCGCTCGCCTTCCTCGATGTAGCGGCTGATGTTCTCCAGCATCACGATGGCGTCGTCGACCACGAAGCCGACCGCGATCGTCAGCGCCATCAGCGACAGATTGTCGAGCGTGTAGCCGAACACCCACATCAGCGCGCAGGCGCCGAGCAGCGCCAGCGGCACCGTCACGGCAGGGATGACGGTCGCCCAGAAGCTGCGCAGGAAGGCAAAGATCACCATCACGACCAGGAAAATGGTCAGGAGCAGGGTGAACTGGACGTCCTCCACTGCGGCGCGGATCGTGGTGGTGCGGTCCGAGATGACCTCGATCTTGATCGCCGGCGGGATCGCCGCCACCAGCCGCGGCAGCGTCGCCTTGATCTTGTCGACGGTGTCGATGACGTTGGCGCCGGGCTGCTTGAACACGACGAGGAACACGCCGCGCTTGCCGTTGGCCCAGGCCGCCTGCTTGGCATCCTCAGGTCCGGTCACGGCCTGGCCGATGTCACGGATGCGCAGCGGCCCGCCATTGCGGTAGGCGATGATGACGTTGTTCCACGGGTCCGCCGTGAGCAACTGGTCGTTGGCATAGATGGTGTAGGCGCGGGTGGCGCCGTCGATATTGCCCTTCGGGCTGTCGACGGTTGCGATGTTGATCGCGGCGCGGACGTCCTCCAGCGACAGGCCTTTCGCGACCAGCTTGGCCGGGTCGATCTGGACGCGAACCGACGGCTTCTGCTGGCCGCCGATGATGACCTGCGCGACGCCGGAAATCTGGCTGATCTGCTGGGCAAGCTGGGCGTCGACGGAATCGCTGACCGTGGTCAGCGGCAGCGTGTCGGAGGTTGCCGACAGCAGCATGATCGGCGCGTCTGCCGGGTTGACTTTGCGATAGGTCGGCGGCGAGGGGAGATTCTTCGGCAACTGGCCGCTGGCGGCGTTGATGGCGGCCTGCACGTCGTTGGCGGCGCCGTCGATTGAGCGGTTGAGGTCGAACTGGATCGTGACCGACGCCGTGCCCAGATAGCTCGTCGAGGTCATCTGTGCAATGCCGGGGATCTGCGCGAACTGGCGCTCCAGCGGCTGGGCGACCGAAGTTGCCATTGTCTCCGGGCTGCCGCCCGGGAGCGTCGCGGTGATCTGGATGGTGGGGAAGTCGACCTGCGGCAGCGGCGCGACCGGCAGCAGCGGATAGGCCACGAGGCCGACGAACAGGATGCCGGCCATCAGCAACGAGGTGCCGATGGGGAAGCGAATGAATGGTGCGGAAATTCCGTCGCTCATTCCTGCGTAACCTTCGACTGGGACGGGTCCGTGCTCGCCACCGCCGTCGTCACCAGGGTTCCCGGCGAGACCTTGTACTGGCCCGCGGTGATCACCTGCTGTCCTGGCGACAGGCCATCCTCGATCACCGACTTGCCGTCGATCGACTGGCTGACCTTGAGCTTGCGAAGCTCGGCCTTGTTCTCCTGATTGACTGAATACGCGTAGAGGCCTTCGGTGCCATGCTGCACCGCGTCATCCGGGACGACGGTGGCATCCTTCAAGGTTCTGACCAGAAGCCGGGTCGAGACCGACTGGCCCGGCCACAGCGCATGGTCCTTGTTATCAAACACCGCCTTCAGCCGGACAGTCCCGCTGGTGGTATCGACCTGATTGTTGATCAGCGCCAGGGTTCCGGTGGACAGCACCCGCTTGCCGTCGGTGGTCAGGGCAATGGTCTTGGGCGGCGCCACGGCCAGTGCCGCCTTGATATCGGGCAGCTGGTCTTCCGGCGCGGTGAAGATCACCGTGATCGGCTCGATCTGGGTGATCGTCACGATGCCGGTCGCCGCCGAGGCGTTGACGATGTTGCCGACATCGACCAGTCGCAGGCCGACGATGCCGTCGATCGGCGACTTCACGGTGGCGTAGTCGACCTGGGTCTGGGCATTGAAGATGGCAGCGTCGTCGGCCGCGATCTGGGCCGTGAGCTGGGCCACGGTGGAGCGCTGGGTGTCGAGCTGCTGGCGCGTCGCGAACTCGCCGAGCTTGGTGTAGCGCTGCAGGTCGAGATTGGCGTTGGCGATATTGGCCTCGTCCTGGGCCTTTTTGGCTTTGGCCTGGTCGAGGGTCGCCTGATAGGGCCGCGGATCGATCTCAACCAGCGTGTCGCCCGCCTTGACGAACTGGCCTTCCTTGAACGCGATCCTGGTGATCTGGCCGTCGACCCGGGTGCGGACCTGGACAGTGTTGAATGCCTGCACCGTGCCGAGGCCGGTCAGGTAGACCGGGAAGTCGGCCTTCTCGACCGGCGCGATCTTGACCGGCACGGCCGGGCGCTGGGCGGAACGCTTTTGCGCGGCTTCAGCCGCCAGCTGATTGTCCGTGTGCTTCTGCCAGCCGAAATAACCGGCCGCGCCGACCGCAGCGATCACTAAAACCCAACCGATGGTGCGTGACTTTGACATGCGGACTCTTGGGCTCGACGTAACAATAAAGGGTGATCGAAACGGTTCACAGAGCTTGCGGATATAATATGCGTGCACTTAATGTGTAAACACACCAAGGCTTGAGAATCCTAAACATTTGGAAAGGTTTAGGCCAGAAACGAGCAGAAATATTCCGTCTGGGAAACGCACCGAGGACCCCCATGTCGCTCGATCTCAAACGCCAGTTCATTGCGCAGCTCGTCGAGAGTTCCAGGCTGCTGCGCAACTATATCGATCATCGTGCCAAGGCGCGAGGCACCACGCGGGCCCAATGGATCGTGCTGTTCCGCCTGCGCGAGCAGGAAGGACTGTCCCAGGTCGACCTTGCCGACGTGCTCGAGTTGCAGCCGATCTCGCTGGTGCGGCTGCTTGACCGCCTCGTCGAACATGGCCTGCTCGAACGCCGTCCCGATCCCCGGGATCGCCGCGCCAATCGGCTGTTCCTGACGAAGAGCGGGCGCCGTCTCGTTGACGATCTCGACAGTCTGCGCGATGCGATCGCCGGCGACGTGCTCCGTGACGTATCGGACAAACATGTCGAGAGCGGACTGGCCACGCTGCGCGAGGTCAAGGATCGCATCAAGGCGCTCGGCGAGGATGCCGGGCACATCGCCGCGAAATAGCGCGCGTCTCGTCGCGTCCAGACCTGCTCTTCCATCCGTTCACCTGATGCAGCTTGCGCGACACGGTTGAAACGCCGCGGGATGTCGTTCATATCGCGCAGCGACGATGCGAGAGGACGAGGGCAGCGATGGACGAATTGAACGGGCGCATGATGGCGTGCCAGATCCTGGTCACCGGGTTGATCGCGCGCGTCGCCAACGAGCAGCGTGACCCGCTGCGTTTTCTCACCGACTTCCGCGACGAGATCAAAGCGGTCGTCGGCGGCGTCAATATCGCCGGCCTCGAGAACAGCGACAGCGTGCGACAGGTCGCGCAACGGACCATCGACGAGCTGTTCTCGCTGATGAAGCCGCCAAGCGCCGAGTGATTGGCGAGGCATCTCGGCACCAATTTAGAACGACTATTAGAACACTTAAAAACTAGAGGTTAGAACGATTTCAAACCACAGATTAGAATCGCTTTGAATTGGGGCGATTCAAGCCAACTGTGGCGCTGATCGCATTGATAAAAAAAGTCGCGCTCGATAACCGAAAGAGACAGTTCGTCGCACGGTGGTTTCGCGAACGGACTTGCTTTTCTGGGGGCGTGCAAGAAATGAGCAATGTGAAGGCGCCGAGATCGCTGCGCTTCGATGCGGCGATCGGTTCGGCCGATGATACCGGTTATTCCGCCACGAAGGTCTCCGCTGTCGCGAGCCTGATCGCGGTGGCGTCGTTTTCGGGGGCTGAAGCGCAACAATCCAGCCTGCCGCCGGTGAATGTCGATGCCCCGGTCGCGCGTCCGCGGCCCGTCACGTCAAAGCCCACATCGGACCAGGTCCGCGCCCGCAACGCGCTGCGCCGCGCCGCGCGCCGCAGCAATCAGCAGGCCCAGCAGGCGCCGGTGCCGTTTCCCAACGCCGGCGGTCTTCCGGCTGAACGCGACCGCTACGCGGATCCGGCCGCGCCGTACAAGGGCGACCGTTTGCAGGCATCCGGGAAGTATCCCGAGCCGATCCTGAACACGCCGAAGTCGATCACGGTGCTGACCAAGGACGTGCTCGAAGACAAGAACGCCACCTCGCTGAAATCGGCGATCCTGTCGACGGCCGGTGTCACGCTCGGCACCGGCGAGGGCGGCAACGCGTTCGGCGACCGCTTCTTCATCCGCGGCTTCGACGCGCGCAACGATATCTTCGTCGACGGCGTACGTGACGCCGGCGTCAGCGTCCGCGAGAACTTCTTCACCGAGCAGGTCGAGATCCTGCGCGGCCCGGGCTCGTCCTTTGCAGGCCGCGGCACCACCGGCGGCGCGATCAACATCGTCACCAAGCAGGCGACGACGGAGAACAGCTTCTACAACATGGACACCACGTTCGGCACCGATCGCACCAAGCGGGTGACGCTCGATGTCAACCAGGTGATCAGCCCGACGCTGGCGATCCGCGCCGGCGGCCTGTTCCAGGATGCCGGCGTCGCCGGCCGCAGCTATATCACCGACAATCGCGATGGTGCGTTCGTGGCCGGAACGTGGAAGCCGGTCGATGCGGTGAAGATCAGCGGCAACTACATCCACACCGAGCTCACCGGCATCCCGGACTTCGGCGTGCCGTATTACCGGCCGAGCACCGCGAGCACGGCCGGCGGCCCGTTCCCGGATTTCGGCGTCAACCGCAACAACTTCTACGGCTTCGTCAATCGCGACTTCTTCAGGACCGGTCAGGATATCGGCACGATCAATGCCGAGGTGCAGATCACGCCGCACCTGACAATCAGCAATAAGACCCGGGAATCACGTTCGACCCAGAACTACATCGGCACGCTGCCGGAATCGCCGACGCTGGCCGCCGGCGCTCCGTTCACGAGCTATACGCTCACGACCAACCCGCAAAGCCGCTACCAGGTCACCGACGTGTTCGCCAACCAGACCGAGGCGACCTACAAGTTCAACGACGGCGCCGGCTTCAAGCACACGGCGCTAGCCGGGTTCGAGTATGACAATGAAAGGTCCTCGATCGACAAGTATCTTGGTCTGAACTCGGAAGCGCTGCCCGGCGGATTCAGCGGCAGCGGATCGCTCTCTGGCGTCAGCGTGTTCAATCCGCAATACACCAACATTCCGTTCCCGATTCCGTCGGGGTTGTCCGGGCTGCCGACCAAACTCACCGTCGACACCAAAAGTGTCTATGTCCTGGATAGCGCCAACTACAACGATCTCGTGATCCTCAACGGCGGCGTCCGCTATGACGACTACAACATCAAGACCAGCGGCTACGGTACGGTCAATGGTGTCGCCAACGTCTTCGGTCAGCAGCAGCAAGACTACGGCATGCCGAACTTCAACCTCGGCGTGACGCTCAAGCCGCTGCCGAACGGGAGCGTCTATGCCGCCTATGCCACATCATCCAACCCGGTCGGCGCGGAGTTTGACGGCACGAGCATTCAGTATGGTGGCCTCGCGCCGGTCCTCAACGGCAATTCAAGCCAAATCTTCGGGCCGGAGAAGAACAAGGCCATTGAAGTCGGCACCAAGTGGGAATTGTTCGACCACCATCTGCTGGTGACCGCGGCGTTGTTCCAGACCGAGAAGGAGAACGCGCGCGAATCCATGAACGTCACCGCGGCGACCGCAACTGCCGCATGTCCTTATCCGGCTGGTACGACCGGAACTGTCTCCTGCATCAGCGCTGGCGCGGCCTATCGCATCCGGGGTATCGATCTCGGAGTGGGCGGCAAGATCACCGACAAGTGGAGCGTGTTCGGCGGCCTCGTGTTGATGCAGTCGGAAGTGACTAAATCGAATATTCCGCCAGCGAACACGATTCTGTACACCTCGAACGTCGGTTTGCCGCTCGCCAATGTGGCGCATCAGTCGTTCAGCATGCTCTCGAAATACCAGCTGACCGACATGTGGGAGATCGGCGGGCAGGCAGTGTATCGCTCCAAGGTGTACGGCGGCACGTTCCTTGCGGCCAACCAGGGCACGTCGATCCCGAGCTACTGGCGCTTCGACGCCTTTGCCGAAGCCAAGATCGACAAGAACTGGACCATGAAGCTGTTCGTCAACAACATCTTCGACAAGCGCTACTACGACGCGCTGTACCAGAGCGCGGCACCGTTCGTGCTCGAAGCGCCGGGACGCGCCGCGTATCTGGTTGTGTCTGCGCGTTACTGACGGAGGCTTCGCGGCACAAGATGCTGGTCTGTGTTCCCAACGTATTGAGCAAGGCTGATGTGGTGGACTTCCGCCGCATCATGGAGCAAGCCGAATGGGAGGACGGCCGCTCGACCGCGGGGGCTGCTTCCGCGATGGTCAAGCGCAACGAGCAGATGCCGCCCGACAGCGAGGTCGCGCGGCAGCTCGGCAACCGGATCCTGTCGGCGCTGTCGGCAAGCCCGCGCTTCATCTCGGCGGCGATCCCGCTTAGAATCTTTCCACCCTTGTTCAACCGCTATGCCGCAAGCGACGGGCACCATTTCGGCCTGCATGTCGATAATGCGGTGCGCGGCGACAAACTGACGGGCTTGCGGATCCGCACCGACCTCTCGGTCACGCTGTTTTTATCGGAGCCGGAAGACTATGATGGCGGCGAGCTCGTCATCGAGGACCTCTACGGATCCCATGAAATCAAGCTGCCGGCAGGCGATCTCGTCGTTTATCCTGCGTCCAGCTTGCATCTGGTCACGCCGGTCACGCGGGGGACCCGGGTAGCGTCTTTTTTCTGGCTGCAGAGCATGGTACGGGATGCCCACGCGCGCAGTCTGATCTTTGATCTCGATACTGCGATCCAGGCTCTGGTGGAGCGGCTGGGCCGCGATGACCCTGAAACGGTCAAATTGACCGGGATTTATCACAACCTGATCCGCCACTGGGCTGAAGTGTAACTGATGATGACATTCAAGTTCCCCGCTGCATCCGCCATGATCGCCTCGCTGGCGATGCTGATGCTGGCTGCGCCGTCTTCGGCGCAGCAGCAAATGGCGCCTGCCGCGCAGCCCGCGCCCGTGACCCGGGCCCAGTCCGCACCTGTGGCCCAG
>NZ_JACMYP010000200.1 GCF_020889705.1 Bradyrhizobium altum
CCTCGGCATCCTCAGGCCCGCTCAAGGCGCCCGCGGCGCCTTGCAGGTCGAGCGCGTAGGTTGCGACGTCCTGGATCATCGAGCCGGCGACCAGCTTGCCGATCGAGTTCTCGGGCCCCGGGCGTTCACCACGGGAGAGCGCGGAGATCGCGCGCATGCTGGTGTATTTCAGCCCGCTCGCCTTCACCGCCCAGTTCGCAAGCTTCGAGCGCACCGCGCGGTTCTCGATCGCGGGGCCATCCTCCAGCATCAGGCTGTTGCAGAAATCGAACAGCTCGGGGAAGCCGGTGGCAACGCCCGCGCCGATCGACATCCGCTCGTTCATCAGCGTCGTCAGCGACACGTTCCAGCCGTCATTGACATTGCCGAGCCGCTGCACGTCCGGAATGCGCACGTCGGTGAAATAGACCTCGTTGAAGTCGGAGGCGCCACTCGCCTGCTTGATCGGCCTGACCTCAACGCCCGGGCTCTTCATGTCCAGGAAGAACATGGTGAGGCCCTTGTGCTTGGCGACCGTCGGGTCGGTGCGGGTCAGGAGGATGCCGTAGTCGGAATAATGCGCGCCCGAGGTCCAGATCTTCTGGCCGTTGATCACCCATTCGTCGCCCTGCTTCTCGGCGCGGGTGCGCAGGCCCGCGACGTCGGAGCCACCGGCGGGCTCGGAGAACAACTGGCACCAGACCTTCTCGCCGGAGGCCAGCGGCGGCAGATATTTGCGCTTCTGCTCCTCGCCGGCGAATGCCATCATGGTCGGGCCGCACATGCCGTGGCCGATGATGAACATCGAGCTGAGGCGGCCGAACGGGCCCTCCTCCTGCTGCCAGATCACGCGCTCGATCGGCGAGGCGCCGCGGCCGCCATACTCCTTCGGCCAGTGCAGGCAGGCCCAGCCGGCGTCGGCCTTCTTTTTCTGCCAGGCCTTCGCGACCTCGAGAATGTTGGCGCCCTTGAGCTGAACGCGGCCGAGCGAGGCCTTGCGCAGCTCCTCCTCATATTGCTTCGGCGCATTGGCCGCGATCCAGGCTTTCGCCTCGGCGCGGAATGCGGCCTCCTTCGGGGCGTCGTCGAAATTCATGGTCTGTCATCCTTCGCCGGTGTCGTAGGATGGGTAGAGCGAAGCGAAACCCATCTTTCGACCGCCCGCGTCATGATGGGTTTCGCTGCGCTCTACCCATCTTACAAATCATCAACGGTTACGCCGCGTTCTTCTTGCGCATGCGGTCGATCAGCGCGTCTTCCCAATAGGACAGGCTGCCGAGGCCGAGCGCCACCGCGTTGGCGCGGCGGTAGTACATGTGGCAGTCGAACTCCCAGGTGAAGCCCATGCCGCCATGGACCTGGATGTTGTTCTTGGCGCAGTGCTGGAACGCCTGCGTTGCGCTGATGCGCGCGGCGGCGGCCGCTTCGGGCAGTTCGCCGGCATTGGTCGAGAGCGCCCAGGCGCCGTAGTAGCAGTTCGAGCGCGCCAGCGTCGCCGACACATACATGTCGGCCAGCATGTGCTTGACCGCCTGGAACGAGCCGATCGGACGGCCGAACGCGATGCGGTCGAGCGCATAGTCGCGGCCCATTTCGAGCGCGCGGTCGGCACCGCCGACCTGCTCGAACGCCATCAACACGGCTGCACGATCCAGCACCTGGGTGATCACGCTCCAGCCCTCGCCGGTGGCGCCGAGCGACTCGGCTTTGGCGTCCTTGAAGGCGATCTCGGCCTGGCCGCGGGTCAGATCGATGCTGGTCAGCGACTTGACCTCGACGCCGCCGGCCTTGAGATCAACGATGAACAGCGAGATATCGGACTCGCGTCCGCTCGAACCGGTGCGCGCGGCCACCACGGCGAAATCGGCGATCGCGCCGTCGGCGACCGGCTTCTTGACGCCATTGAGCACACCGCCATTGGCCGTGACGTTGATGGCCTTCGGCGACGGGTTGCCCTTGCCCTCGAACAGCGCCAGCGTGCCGATGGCATCGCCGGAGGCGATCTTCGGCAGCCACTTCTGCTTCTGCACGTCACTGCCAGCGATCAGGATCGCTTCGGCGGCGAGATAGACGGTGGAGGAGAACGGCACCGGCGCCAGCGCGCGGCCCATTTCCTCGGCGATCACGCAGAGCTCGAGATGACCGGCGCCAGCGCCGCCAAACTTCTCCGGAATCGCGACGCCGAGGAAGCCCATCTCGGCGAGGCCCTTCCACAGCGCCTTATCATAGGGCGCCTTGCCGTCGAGCACCTCGCGCACGGCCTTGGGCGGGCATTGTTCGGCGAGGTACTTCCGCGCCTCGTCGCGCATCTGCTTCTGTTCGTCGGAGAAATCGAAATTCATGGCGCTTACCCGCGTTGCTGTTGTTCGTTGGCTTCGTCAGAGATGATGGGTTTCGCTGCGCTCTACCCATCCTACGGTCAGTTCAAAATGATCACCTCGTCGCCGGGCTTGCCGGCGTAGAGTTGCTCGACCAGCGCGGCGCGGCGTTCGAGGCCGGCGCGCTGGTTGATGTAGCCCTTGTCGGTGAGCTCGTTGCCGTCGATCGACGGCGGCTCGGCCATCAGCATCGCACGCGCGATGTGCATGCTGCTGCCGGTGCAAGATGCATTGTGCGCCTGCAAACCTTTCCTGAGGCAGGCGACCACCTCGGGATGCCGGATCACATCCTCATAGGTTGCGTCCGCATTGCCGGCGAGCTGGCGGCAGGCATGCAGGTTCGGCCAGCACAGCAGGCCGATGAACTCACGATCCTGCCCCGCGACCAGCGCGTCATGCACGACCGGCGTCGCAGCCGATATCGCATCGGTGCGCAGCGAGCCGACATGGACGAAGGTGCCGGTCGTCAGCTTGAAATCCTCGACCACGCGGCCGGCAAAGATGATGCCCTGCAGCGGATCATCGGGATCGACGAACACGCCGGCATCGCCGATGCAGTAGAAGCCTTCCTCGTCGAACATCTTTGCCGTGAGATCCAGCTGGCCGAAATAGCCCGGCGTGACGTTGACGCCGCGCAGCCGCAATTCGTATTTCGAGCCGCACGGCACCATCTTCAGCTCGACGCCGGGGAACGGCAGGCCGATCAGGCCAACGCGCTCGGTGTCCCAATAGGTGCCGGTCGAGGTCGGCGCGGTCTCGGTCGAGCCCCAGCCGGTGTAGAACACGATGCGCTCGCCCGTGGTCTTCACGGCCAGCGCCTGCATCCGGTCATAGAGATCGTCGGGCAGCCGCGCGCCGCCATAGGCCATGATCGAGAGGTTCTTGAAGAAGCTCCGGCACAGCGCCTCGTCCTTTTCCATTGCAGCCGCGAGCGCGGCATAGCCGGCCGGCACATTGGCGTAGTAGGTCGGCGACACCTCGCGCAGATTCCGGATGGTCTCCTCGAGCTGGCCCGGCATCGGCCGGCCGTCGTCGATATAGAGCGTGCCGCCGTCGACCAGCACCGGGTTGAACGCGGCATTGCCGCCCATGGTGTGATTCCACGGCATCCAGTCGAGCACGGTCGGGATCGGGCCGGCCGTTTCACGTGGGCGCACCTGCATCATCATCGCCGCATTGGCGCACATCATCTCTTGGGTGTTGATGACGGCCTTGGGCATGCCGGTCGAGCCCGAGGTGAACAGCAGCTTGCCGACGGTGTCAGGCGTGATCTTCGCAATCGACGCGCCGACATCGGCTGTCACCGGCGTTGCTGCGAGCTCGGCAAAGGCTGTGCTCTTGATCCCCTCGCAGGGACGCAGGACGTGAATGATCGTGATGCCGGTGAGATCGATCGCCTTCAGCGCCTTCTCGAAGGTCGGGCCGTCCTGCACCATGACGACGGCGGGCTTGATCAGATTGAACAGATATTTGAGCTTGAGGTGATCCTGGCTCATCAGCGAATAGGCGGGCGACACCGGCGCCGCCGGTAGCCGTGCCTGCATCGCGGCCTGCGTCATCAGCGCGTGCTCGATCGAATTGCCTGAGAGGATCGCGACGGGCCGGCCATCGGTAATACGGAGATTGAGCAGGCCTTGCGTCAGCGCATCGACGGCGCGCTTGGCTTCACCATAGGAGACCTTGCGCCATTGCCGGTCGGGGCCGCCGCGTTGCGCCAGCCAGATCCGCTCCGGCGCCTGCGCGGCCCATTTGGCGAGATAGGCCGGGATATGCGTCTCGTAGGCCTGCAGCGGAATCCGCGACTTCAGGACGACGGTACCGTCAGCGCGCCGCTCGACCGCGATGTCACGCGCGAGCCAATCCACCTTGCGAAAGGCAGGCTTCGTCAGCATCGCCGCGTCTCCATCCATTTTGCGTGTCCCGGAATTCTTGTCCTTTTGAGGATCTGTTCTCAGCGCCTGATATAGACAGGCTTTCGTTTCTCGAGAAAGGCCTTGATGCCCTCCTGAAAATCTTCCGAGCGGCTGCACAACACCTGGTTGCGATCCTCCATCGCAATCACGGCCTCGATCGAGCCGGCATCGACGCTCATGTTGATGCATTCCTTCGAGAGGCGGAGGCCGACCGGCGAGGCCGTCATCATCGCCTCGACGTAAGGATTGGCCGCGGCGTCGAGATCGGCCGCCTCGACCACCTCGGACACCAGGCCAACCGCAAGCGCACGGTCGGCATGGATGAAACGCCCGGTGAGGATCAATTCAGAGGCAACCGACACGCCGACGAGGCGCGGCAGGAAGTAGCTGGTGCCGATGTCGCAGCCGCCAAGGCCGAGCTTGATGAAGGCGCAGTTCATCCGCACGTTCTTGGCCGCGATGCGGATGTCGGCCGCGAGCGCCAGCGCGAAGCCGCCGCCAGCAGCCGCGCCCTGCACCAGCGCGATGATCGGCTGCGGACAGCGCCGCATCAGCATCACGATGTCGGCAATGCGGCGCTGCGAGTCGAGCGACTCCGTGACGCCAGGCGGCTCGGTCTGCCCGCCGCGGCGCGCCATCGCATGCTTGAGGTCAAGCCCGGCGCAGAAATTCGCGCCGGCGCCCTTCAGCACCACGACGCGGGTGTCGCGATTGCGCTGCAGGCCCTGAAAATAGGTATTGAGCGCATCGATCAGCGCGGGATCGAGCGCGTTGAGGCTCTCGGGGCGATTGAGCGTGACCCAATCTGTTCCGTCGTGATGTTCGATCAGCAGCGGCTGAGACACGCGCATGGTCCTCCCGACCGTCGTCCCGGCCAAGCGAAGCGCGAGCCGGGACCCATAACCACAGGCTTTTGTTGTTTTGCGCGACGTCTGCCAGGTTTGCCTGTTACAGACGGCGCGGAGTATGGGTCCCTGCTCCAGCGCGCAATTGCGCGCAAGGCAGGGACGACAGCGGAACTCGCCGTTAGCGCGGCGCCATGCGGATGGCGCCGTCGAGGCGGATCGTTTCGCCATTGAGCATCGGGTTCTCGACGATGTGGACGGCGAGATTGCCGTACTCCGAGGCATCGCCGAGGCGGGCCGGATGCGGCACCTGGGCACCCAGGCTCTTGCGGGCTTCCTCGTTGAGACCCATCAGCAGCGGCGTCAGGAACAGGCCGGGTGCAATGGTGTTGACACGGATCTTCAGGCTGGCGAGGTCGCGCGCGGCCGGCAGCGTGAGACCGACGACACCGCCCTTCGACGCCGAATAGGCGATCTGGCCGATCTGGCCTTCATAGGCCGCAACCGACGCGGTGTTGATCGCGACGCCGCGCTCCTCGCCGATCGGAGCCTCGGTCGCCAGCCGCTCGGCGAACAGGCGCAGCACGTTGAAGGTGCCGATCAAATTGACGTTGATGATGCGGACGAACTTCGCCAGCGGATAAACGCCATCCTTGCCGACGATGCGCTGCGAGCCGCCGATGCCGGCGCAGTTCATCAGCACGCGCGCGATGCCGTGCGCGGCCTCGGCCTTGGCGATCGCCGCCTTGATCGCTTCCTCGTCGGTGACGTCGGCGTGCAGGGCAACGCCCTTCACTTCGGCAGCGACCTTCTCGGCGTTTTCCTTGTTCTGGTCGATCACGCCGATCTTGGCGCCCTTGGCGGCCATGGCGCGGGCGGTGGCGGCACCGAGGCCGGAGCCACCGCCGGTGATGAGAACGGCAACGTCTTTCAACTGCATGGGAACAACCTTTCCTTGGGCGTTTCTTCTCTAGACTTGTTATGGCGAATGATGAGCCGCGAATGGCGAGTGGAAGAGATGACCTCTCCCAATCCGCTACTCGCTATTCGCCATTCGCGATTCCTTCGCTTCCAGCACGCCGCCGAAGATCAAGGCTTCCATGTGCCTGATGTAATCGCGGCAGACCTCGTCGGTGACCGGACCGACACCGACCGCGCGCGACATTGCGTGGCGGCCGAAGAACAGGTGATCGCAGGCGCCGATCAGGCTGGTGTAGAACAGCACCGGATCGATCTTGCGGAATTCGCCGGCCTTGATGCCCTCGGCGAGCAGCCGGCGGTGAAAATCCAAAAGCGGCGCGACGAAAAATTTCGACACCTCGTTCGCGGCGGCAGTCGAGCTCTCGTGCAGGAGATAATGGATTAGCCGGTTCATATAGGGGAACTGGTGATAGGCGCGGATGATGCCGCCGATATGCAGCCGCAGTTTCGCGGACGGCGTGATCGGCTGGCTGATGAGATATTCGAGTTGCGAGATCTCGGTGGCGGCGTCGCGCGCGAGCAGCGCCAGCAACAGCCCGTCCTTGTTGCCGAAATGATATTTCACGAGCGCGGCGTTGACGCCCGACTTCTGGGCGATGTCGGACAGCGAAACCTCGATCGAGGCGCGCTCGATCATCAGCTCGCTGGCTGCGACCAATAGCTTGTCGGCAGTGGCATTTTTGCCGGCCGGAAGTTTCGTCGGTACGCTGGTATTCAACTGCGCTCTGGTCCCGCTCTGTGTTGGGCTCGACGGTAAATCGAGGCCGCACATAAGCCCATGGCGGGGCTGCACTCAAGAGTTAATTGATTGATTGACTAAATGCTGAGCCGCCCCTTAAATCCGGCCCAACTTTAAAAACCGCCCAATCCAGAAACATCAGGGAGATCAGACATGGCCGAGGCATATATCGTCGCAGCCGCCCGCACCGCCGGCGGCCGCAAGGGAGGGCGTCTTTCCGGTTGGCATCCGGCCGATCTGGCCGCGACTGTGCTCGATGCGCTGGTCGAACGATCAGGTGCCGACCCGGCGCAGGTCGAGGACGTGATCATGGGCTGCGTGATGCAGGCCGGCGAGCAGTCCAACAATGTCGCCCGCAACGCGGTGATGGCCTCGAAGCTGCCGGAGAGCGTGCCCGCGACCTCGATCGACCGCCAGTGCGGCTCCTCGCAGCAGGCGCTGCACTTCGCGGCGCAGGCCGTGATGAGCGGCACCATGGACTGCGTGATCGCGGCCGGCGTGGAATCGATGACCCGCGTGCCGATGGGGCTCGCCTCCTCGCTGCCCGCCAAGAACGGCTTCGGCCACTACAAGAGCCCGGGCATCGAGGCGAAGTATCCGAACATCGTCTTCAGCCAGTTCACCGGCGCGGAGATGATGGCCGAGAAGTACGGCCTGTCGAAGGACGAGCTCGACGAATATTCCTACAATAGCCATCAGCGCGCGATCGCGGCCACGCAAGCCGGCCACTTCAAGGACGAGATCGTGCCGGTGACCATCACCCGCGCCGACGGCTCGACCGACACCCACCACATCGACGAAGGCATCCGCTTCGACGCCAGCCTCGACGGCATCAAGGGCGTCAAGCTGATCGCCGAGAACGGCAAGCTGACCGCGGCCAGCGCCAGCCAGATCTGCGACGGCGCCTCCGGCGTCATGGTCGTCAACGAGAAAGGCCTCAAGGCGCTCGGCGTCAAGCCGATGGCGCGCATCCATCACCTCACCATGATGGGCGGCGATCCCGTGATCATGCTGGAAGCACCGCTGCCGGCAACCCAGCGCGCGCTGCAGAAGGCCGGCATGACAATCGACGACATCGACCTGTTCGAGGTCAACGAGGCGTTCGCCTCGGTGCCGACCGCGTGGCTGAAGACCACCGGCGCCGATCCGGCCCGGCTCAACGTCAATGGCGGCGCGATCGCGCTCGGCCATCCGCTCGGCGGCTCCGGCACCAAGCTGATGACGACGCTGCTGCACGCGCTCAAGCAGCGCAACAAGCGCTACGGCCTGCAGACCATGTGCGAAGGCGGCGGCATGGCGAACGTAACGATCGTCGAGCGGCTGTAAGAAACATCCGGTGAGGCCGTAGCGGCCTCCACACAAAAGGTGTCGTCCCGGCCTTGAGCCGGGACCCATAACCACAGGTGCTTGTGGTTATGCCGGGCTGCGGCCCCAACTCAGTCAACAACAAAAGTCGGTGGTTATGGGTTCCGGCTTTCGCCGGGACGACCACAGTATTTGAGGAAACGTCTTTGACCCATCCCTCCATCCACGCGCGCAACCATCCGAACAAGATCGCCTACCAGATGGCGGCGTCCGGCAAGGCGATCACCTATCGCGAGCTCGACGAGCTCTCCAACCAGGGCGCGCATCTGTTCCGCTCGCTCGGCCTGAAGGCCGGTGACCACATCGCGCTACTGATGGAAAACCGCCTCGCCTTCATGGAGATCTGCTGGGCCGCGCAGCGCTCGGGGCTTTATTACACGGCGATCAGCCGCTACCTGACCGAAGAGGAGATCGCCTACATCATTAGGGATTGCGGAGCGAAGGTGTTCATTACCACGCCGCAATGCGCCGACAAGGTGAAGGGCCTGATCAAGGGCGAGCCGGGCGAACCGCTGTTCTATATGATGGACGAGCCGGCCCCGGGCTTTCGCTCCTATGACAAGGAGGCCGGCGCGCAGCCGACCACGCCGGTTGCCGACGAGGTCGCCGGCTACGACATGCTGTATTCCTCCGGCACCACCGGCCGGCCCAAGGGCATCAAGAAGGAATTCGAGGGCAACCGGATCGACGTGCCGAACCCGTTCCTGCGGATCCTCACCGCCGATATGTGCGGCATGAACGCCGACAGCATCTATCTGTCGCCCGCGCCGCTCTATCACGCGGCTCCGCTGCGCTTCAACATGATGGCAACCGTGCTGGGAGGCACCTCCGTCATCATGGAGCATTTCGACGCGGAGGAATTCTTGAAGCAGGTCGAGAAGCACAAGGTGACGCAGTCGCAGCTGGTGCCGACCATGTTCGTGCGCATGCTGAAGCTGCCCGACGAGGTCCGCGCCCGCTACAAGGTCTCATCGCTGAAGGGTGCGATCCACGCCGCCGCGCCCTGCCCCGTCGACGTGAAAGCGAAGATGATCGAATGGTGGGGACCGATCCTGATCGAGTATTACGCCGGCTCCGAAGGCAACGGTGTCACCGTCTCGACTTCGCAGCAATGGCTGACCCATCGCGGCACGGTCGGCCGCGCCGTGGTCGGCAAGGTCAAGATTCTCGACGAGAACGACGAGGAGGCGCCGACCGGCCAGATCGGCCAAGTCTATTTCGCCGACGCGCCGGTTTTCGCCTATCACAACGATCCCGAGAAGACGAAGAAGGCCTACAACGCCAAGGGCTGGTCGACGCTCGGCGACGTCGGCTACCTCGACGAAGAGGGCTTCCTCTATCTCACCGACCGCAAGAGCTACATGATCATCTCCGGCGGCGTGAACATCTATCCGCAGGAGACCGAGGACGTGCTGATCACGCATCCCGCGGTCTCCGACGTCGCGGTGTTCGGCGTGCCGAACGAGGAGATGGGCGAAGAGGTCAAGGCCGTGGTGCAGCCGCACGACATCACCAGGGCCGGCAAGGAGCTCGAGGCCGAGCTGATCGCGTTCTGCCGCCAGCATCTGTCGCCGATCAAATGCCCGAAGAGCATCGACTTCGAGCAAGAGCTGCCGCGTACCCCGACCGGGAAACTGGTGAAGCGGCATCTGCGTGACAGGTACTGGCCGCAGGCTCCGGCCAAGGCGTAGCCGCGCTTCACCCTCCCCTGGAGGGCCCTGGAGGGGCAGGGTCGGCTCACAACGAGCGAAGCGAGATGTGAGACGGGGTGGGGTGATCTCTCAACACGGCAGCGCCCGATACGAGGGACCTTCACCCCACCTCGGTTCGCATTTCATGCGAACCGACCCCAGAGCGAGCTCCGCTCGTCTCGCCCCCTCCAAGGGAGGACGAAGAGCGCACGCAGCCCAGCCCGCCGGCTCTCCTGACGCAGACCTACAAATCCTCCGCCGGTCCGCATGCCACCGACGCCGCGGCACGCAAATGCAGTTGGCCGTGCTTGCCTGATGCCGTGCTGGTCCATTGCGCATCGATCTGCTGAAAATCTTCCGACAGCTTGCCGCGATGGCTGCCGTCGGTCTCGAACGCTCCATTGCCATCGGGCGACCGTTCAAAGATCTCGACCTCGAGATCGGACAGCCGGATGAACATCTGCACGCCGATCCTGGTCACGTGACGGCCGACCTCATATGAACCGCAGCCGCGTGCCTCCGCATTCTGCTCGTTCAAGGCCTGCACCTTGTCGAAGGTGATGACGACGTTCTGCACCGTGCTGTCGCCATCCCACAGGAATTCGCCGATATAGGCGCGCGGCAATTTTTCGGTGAGCTCCTTGATGTCGGCCGCACGGACCGCAGGCATCAGCACCAGGCCGGCGGCCACGATCATCAGGCCGAGACGCGACATCGAGCCGGGCAGCTCTGCAATCCTCGCGTGGCGCATGCGGTATGCATCCCGTGGCCAAAGTTGCTATCGTGAATCGATGGCCGCCAGCATACAGCAAAATGCGCTGGTTCTGCGGCGATGCCCAACAGGTGATCTGCACGATGGAAACGCTCCCCGACGTCCCGCTCCCCGCCACCATCCGCTCGCGTTATGTCGACGGGATCAACGGCCTGCGGATGCATGTGCTGGAGGCGGGTTTCGAAACATCCGGCCGGCCTTGCCTGTTGCTGCTGCACGGCTTTCCGGAGCTGGCGTTTTCCTGGCGCAAGGTGATGCCGAAGCTCGCCGCGGCCGGCTATCACGTGATCGCGCCGGACCAACGCGGCTATGGCCGCACCACAGGCTGGAGCGCGGATTATGACGGCGACCTCACATCATTCCGCCTGCCCAATCTGGTGCGCGATGCGCTCGGGCTGGTCGCAGCGTTCGGCTACACGCACGTCGATGCCGTGATCGGCCACGATTTCGGCTCGTCGGTCGCGGCATGGTGCGCGCTGATCCGCCCAGACGTGTTCCGCGCTGTCGTCATGATGAGCGCGCCGTTCGGAGGAACGCCGTCGCTGCCGTTCAACACCGCAAGTGAGCCCGCGA
This sequence comes from Bradyrhizobium altum, assembly GCF_020889705.1. Classification (GTDB taxonomy): domain Bacteria; phylum Pseudomonadota; class Alphaproteobacteria; order Rhizobiales; family Xanthobacteraceae; genus Bradyrhizobium; species Bradyrhizobium altum. The sequence continues at coordinate 11,237 of NZ_JACMYP010000200.1, forward strand.
AACCCGCGAGCGAGGACCCCGTGCATCGCGAGCTGGCGGCGCTGCCGCGTCCGCGCAAGCACTACCAATGGTACTATTCGACGGGTCCGGCCAATGCCGACATGCATCGCGCCCCACAGGGGGTGCACGACTTCCTGCGCGCCTACTACCATCACAAGAGCGCGGACTGGAAAGACAACAAGCCGTATCCGCTGCAATCCTGGTCGGCGGGGGAGCTGGCCAAACTGCCGACCTACTATGTGATGGACCTCGCCAAGGACATGGCCGCGACGGTGGCCGAAGAGATGCCGTCGCGCCAGGCGATCGCCGCCAACGCATGGCTGCCGGACCGCGACCTCGCCTATTACAGCGCGGAGTATCAGCGCACGGGATTCCAGGGCGGGCTGCAATGGTATCGCTGCGGGACGTCAGGCGCGTTCACTCCGGAATTGCAAACCTGGAGCGGCCGCAGCATCGACCAGCCGTCCGCGTTCATCTCGGGCAAGCAGGATTGGGGCACCTATCAGCGGCCTGGCGTGTTCGAGGCGATGCAGACCAGGGCCTGTACCAAAATGATCGGCTGCCATCTGGTCGACGGCGCCGGCCACTGGGTGCAGCAGGAGCAGCCGGACGAAGAGAGCCGGCTGCTGCTTCAGTTCCTCGCGCGTGCAAGCTAGAGCCACTTCGGTTCTGATCGAATCAGTCGCTCTAGATTCTTGTTTTGGCGGGTTTTCTTTGCGCGAACCGGCATCCGTCCCGCGTCAGATGCGGGTGCCTGCCGCCACGATCCCGTCACAGGGCGTTAATGCGCGGTTCACGAAACATTGGGCAATGATTGGCGTTGCTACAAACCGGCGCTCGGTCCGGCGACTTTTTGAGGAGAGCAAAGATGGATAAGAAAATCGCTGGACTTCTGGGAGCGGTGGCCGCGTTCAACGCGGTCGGTGCCGCCGAAGCTGCGCCTGGGCCGAACCCGGCCGACGTTCTGCAGGCAAACTCATACGCGGACCTGCTGGAGCCGATCTCGAACGCCTCCGCAAAGCTGCAGGCGCTCGACGAGGCTGCGCCCGTTCCGGTCCGCGAGAACGTGCAGCTTGCACAGTACTACCACCACCACCATCACCACCACCATCACGGCTACTATCGCCGCGACTACTACGAGCGCCCGGTCATCGTGGTGCCGCGCTATCGGCGCTACCACCATCACCATCATCACCACCATCATCACAGCTTCTACCGTCGCGATTATTGAGCGATGGCGACCGATCGGCGATACCACAACGGGGCCCGCGGGCCCCGTTGTTTTGTCAACTGTGATGCGGCATCTCGCTCAATCGTTGCGCGCCTTCTCCTTTGCGGCGCGGTGCAGATGGCGATATGTGCCGTCGAACACCGTGTCCGATGACGACGTCCATTCCGTTCCGGCGGCCAGTTTGGGCCGATTGTTGTAGATGCGGCGCGCCTGCAATTCGCGTTCGGCGGCCTCCTCCTCGCTCATCTGCTCGAGCTGAAAGTTCGCTTCCTCGGGAATCACGATGATCTGGGCGAACGGCTCGTTCGGCCGGAAAATGTGGGTGCGCCCTTCCGCCGGCGCCTTGAACACCGTGAAGAACATCATCGGCCACCAATTGCGCACGAGCGCCGGAACGGCGATCGGCACGGTGTCGGAGCGATCGGTGTAGAAGCGCGGATGCGGTTCGGTACGGATCGCCATGCCCTTCTCGACCTTGAGATCGAGCAATATCTGATAGGTGTAGAACGCGTCGCCGAAATTCCGGAACGGCGGCCACTGCACGCCGCTGTCCGGCGGCTCACCCCAATCGGCGTCGAGTTGTAACCTTCCGTCCTTCGTGGTGACGTGCAGCTCGAAATCATAGGGATAGAACAGCTCGATCCCGTATTGCGCGCCTTCCGAGAACGGCACGCAATGCCAGACCTGCTCGCGCGAACCATCGCTGCGCGGCTCACGGTTGCCGGCCCAGCCCGGAATCTCGAGTTTCGTCTGCCGCGGCGCCAGTCGCGCATCGTTCAGACGGAATTTGACGGTGTCCATGGCATCCTCTCGTGCACAGCAGGAACTCGAACGGACGTAGCACAGCCTAGTTCCCCTGATCTTGATCACGAACGGGCAGAGAGGCACCCATCCAGGATTGACCTCGGCCTGACGAACAAATATTAGAATTATTCTAATTCTAAACTCCGTAAACAAGGTGTTGCCGTGAAGAATTTCGCCGATTTGACCGAGCGCGAGGTGCTGGCGGTCGCGATTGCCTCCGAGGAGGAGGACAGCCGCATCTACATGTCCTTCGCGGAGGACCTCACCGAACGTTATCCAGATACCGCAAAGATCTTCGAAGAGATGGCGGAGGAAGAGCGCGGCCATCGCCACCGTCTGCTCGAAACCTACGAGCAGCGCTTCGGCCCGCATCTGCCACCGATCCGGCGCGAGGACGTCAAAGGCTTTCTGCGCCGGCGCCCGATCTGGCTGACCAAGAACCTGCCGCTCGACACCATCCGCAAGGAAGTCGAGACCATGGAGCTGGAGGCCGAGCGCTTCTATGCCCGCGCCGCCGAAAGGGCCGAAGATGTCGGCGTGCGCCGGCTGCTCGGCGATCTCGCCGAGGAGGAGAAGGGCCACGAGAAGCTCGCCGTCCGCCTGACCGGCGAGATCCTCAAGCCCGACGTGCGCGCGGAGGAAGACCGCACGCGGCGGCGGATGTTCGTACTGCAATATGTGCAGCCGGGCCTCGCCGGACTGATGGACGGCTCGGTCTCGACCTTGGCGCCGCTGTTCGCCGCCGCCTTCGCCACGCATCACAACTGGCAGACCTTTCTGGTCGGCCTTGCGGCCTCGATCGGCGCCGGCATCAGCATGGGCTTTGCGGAAGCGCTGTCCGACGACGGCTCGCTGACCGGCCGCGGCTCGCCCTGGCTGCGGGGCATCACCTGCGGATTGATGACGACGCTCGGAGGTCTCGGCCACACCATTCCCTATCTGGTGCCCGACGCCTGGCCGAACGCATTCTGGATCGCGACCGCGATCGCCGGGATCGTGGTGTTCTTCGAGTTGTGGGCGATCGCCTTCATCCGCTCGCGCTACATGGACACGCCGTTCCTGCAAGCGGTGTTCCAGATCGTGCTCGGCGGCGCGATCGTGCTCGCGGTCGGCATATTGATCGGCGCCGCGTAGCGCGGAATCGAGGTATCTGATGTGCCGTCTCCGCAAACATCGCGTTCTGGCCGGCACAGCATTGACCATGCTGGGCGCGCTCGGATGCAGTGGTCGCGCGCAGGCGACCGACGAGATCCAGGTCTACAATGCCGGCATCGCGGCGGTCGGCCAGTTCACCGTCCAGCAACATCTCAACTATGTCGGCATCGGCCAAAAGGATCCGCCCTTCCCCGGCGGCTTTCCCTCCAACGGCAGCCTCAACGGCACACCGGAGTTTGCCTATGGCATGACGGATTGGTGGGAGCTCGGGCTCTATCTGCCGTTCGCCGTGCAGGACCGGCAATTCCTGTCCGACGCATTCAAGCTGCGCACGCTGTTCGTGTCGCCCAACGCCGACAAGCGCAATTTGTTCTACGGCATCAATTTCGAGCTGAGCTACCAGATGCCGAAATTCGCGCAGACCCGCTGGGGCCTCGAAATCCGGCCGATCATCGGCGTGCGCAACGCGGACTATGAATTCATCGTCAATCCGATCGTCGACGTCGGCTTCGGCAAATATGGCGAGGCGGATTTCGCTCCCGCCGCGCGCGTGGCGCGCAAGTTGAAGGACGATGTGTATGTCGGCCTCGAATACTACGCCGATTTCGGCAAGATCGGCGACTTCAGCCCGCTTGCCGAGCAGCAGCACACGCTGTTCGCGGTGACCGACTTCAAGGTGGGCGATGTCGACATCGACTTCGGCGTCGGCTACGGCCTGACGCGGGCATCCGACCGGCTCGTCGTCAAGACCATCATCGGATACGCCTTCCCGGTGCCCGGGACCAAGGAGAGCAGCGAGCGCGCCAGCGCGAGCGGCCCCGTCAATCCAATGGCGCATTTGTCGGCGCGCAGCGCGCCTTACTAGGCGCGCGTCGGCCTCCCCGGCATCAGGCAGAGCCCGATGATCACGATCGCGTTAGGCGATGTGTGACGTCGACGCGGCGCGCCAGCGCAATTGCGATCAAGCCGGTCTTGCCCGCCCGCTCCATTCTGCGCATGATCGCCGCCAAAATCAGGGAGCACGCCGTGGCCAAATCGCAATACAGTTTCAAGACCGCTGTCGAACTGTCGAAAGCCCTGCACAACAAGCAGGTCTCCGCCGTCGAGCTCGCACAAGATGCGATCGGCCGCATCGAGCGCCATGACGGCAAGGTCAACGCGGTTTGCGTGCGCGATTTCGAGCGCGGCCTCGCTGCTGCCCGCGCTGCCGATGCCGCGATCGCGCGCGGCGAGCACAAGCCGCTGCTCGGCATTCCCATGACGGTGAAGGAATCCTTCAACGTCGCCGGATTGCCGACCACCTGGGGCTTCCCGCCGCAAAAGGATTTCGTGCCGGCGGAAGACGCGCTCTCGATCACGCGGGTGAAGGACGCCGGCGGCGTCATCCTCGGCAAGACCAACGTGCCGGTCGCCCTCGCCGACTGGCAGAGCTACAACGAGATTTACGGCACCACCAACAACCCTTACGACCTCGGCCGCACGCCGGGCGGCTCGTCCGGCGGATCGTCGGCGGCGCTTGCCGCGGGCTACGGCGCATTGTCGCTCGGCTCCGACATCGGCGGCTCGCTGCGCGTGCCGGGATTCCACTGCGGTATCTATGCGCACAAGCCGACCTTCGATCTGCTGGCGTCTCGCGGCCACACCGCGCCGCCGGCGCCGCCGCTGATCTACGAGCGTGACCTTGCGGTGATCGGCCCGATGGCGCGCGGCGCGGCCGACCTGTCGCTGCTGCTCGATGTGATGG
>NZ_JACMYP010000201.1 GCF_020889705.1 Bradyrhizobium altum
CGGGCGCGAGCTCGCCGCGGCGCGACTTGCCGCGCACCGCGCGGTTGCGCGCGCCTTCCGGCTGCTCGCGCAGCATCACCGCGGTCTCACCTTTCAGCACACCGCGGGCGCTGTCGGTCAGCTTCAGCGCGCCGAAGGCGTCGCTGTCGGCGCGCAGATGGCCCATCGCCACCAACTGGCGCAGCACCGCGCGCCATTGCTTCTCGTTGAGCTCGCGGCCGATGCCGAACACCGACAATTGGTCGTGGTTGAACTGCTTGACGCGTTCGGTCAGCCGCCCGACCAGCACGTCGATCAGGTGCATGGCGCCAAACCGCTGCCCGGTGCGATAGACGCAGGACAATAGCTTCTGTGCGAGCACCTTGCCGTCGCGGACGCGCGGCGGCGTCAGGCAGTTGTCGCAATTGCCGCAGCTTTCGTCCGTGCGGGTCTCGCCGAAATAGCCGAGCAGGCGTTGCCGCCGGCAATGCACGGTCTCGGCGAGCGCAACCAGCGCGTCGAGCTTGCCGATCGAGACGCGCTTGAAGGCGTCGGAGCCGGTCGATTCGTCGATCATGCGGCGCTGCTGCACGATGTCGGAAAGGCCATAGGCCATCCACGCCGCCGACGGCTTGCCGTCACGGCCGGCGCGTCCGGTCTCCTGGTAGTAGGCCTCGATGCTCTTCGGCAAATCGAGATGCGCGACGAAGCGCACGTCGGGCTTGTCGATGCCCATGCCGAACGCAATCGTGGCGACGATCACGATGCCGTCCTCGTTGAGGAAGCGATCCTGATGCCGGGCACGCACGCTGGCATCGAGCCCGGCGTGATAGGGTAGCGCGGGAATGCCGGCCTCGCTCAGCGACGCCGCGACGTCCTCGACCTTGGCGCGGGACAGGCAATAGACCACGCCGGCGTCGCCGGCATGCCGCTCCTTGATGAAGTTCTTCAGCTGCGTGGTGGCGTTCTGCTTGTCGACGATCTCGTAGCGGATGTTGGGGCGGTCGAAGCTTGCAACGAACTCCGGCGCGTCGCTGAGCGACAGCCGCTCGGCGATCTCCTTTCGCGTCAGCGCGTCCGCGGTCGCCGTCAGCGCGATGCGCGGCACCTTGGGAAAGCGCTCGGCGAGAGCGGACAGGCCGATATATTCGGGGCGGAAATCATGGCCCCATTGCGAGACGCAATGCGCCTCGTCGATCGCAAACAGCGCGATCTGCGCCTGGCCGAGCAGATTGAGGCAGCGTGGCGTGAGCAGCCGTTCCGGCGCGACATAGAGCAAATCGAGATCGCCGGCGAGCAGCCGCCGCTCGACCTCGGAAGCTTCCTGATAGGACAGCGTCGAGTTCAGCACCGCGGCGTTGACGCCGGCCTCGGAAAGGCCCGCGACCTGGTCACGCATCAGCGCGATCAAGGGCGATACCACGATGCCGCAGCCGTCGCGCAGCAGCGACGGCAGCTGGTAGCACAGCGACTTGCCGCCGCCGGTCGGCATCAGCACCAGGCAATTGCCGCCATCGGTGACGTGGCGGACGATCTTCTCCTGCGCGCCGCGGAAGCCCGACAGGCCGAACACGGAACTGAGCACGGACCGCGCGTCGCGAGGCGAAGCGGATGCATGATCGAGGGCTGGTTGGGCGGTCATGATCCCTGAGAGGGCGATTCGGGTTCCCGGATCGAACGATTCCGGAACGAAGCGTGTTAATACACCGTCCTGCGATAAACTCAATTGAGGCAATGGCTGCCGGCCAGCGCGCGCGCCGATACGGTCGGCTGAGCTCAGCCGCACGCGGATCAAGGATACCGATCGATGCGCAAAGCGCTTTCGAGCGAAGTGGATGCCGCTTCGCGTGAAGAAAAGCGCCGCAGGATAGCGAACTCTGACGCTGTCAGGCCGTCGGAGCGGGCGGCGCCGGCGGCGGCGTCATTGGCTCGACCTTGTAGGTCTTCGGCAGGTTGATCGGCCGGTAGGTCGGGTCCTTGTCCATGCGCTCAACCACCGAGCTATGGATGGTCGCCCCTTCCGGCATAGGCCGCGGCTCGCCGCGCGGCAGATAGAAGCCGAGGAAGGACTTCCGCTCCGGCCATTCCTTCCATTTGTCGCTCTTCGGAATCCATTCCAGGATTTCCCAGGCGGCGGTCAGCGAATTGTGCAGCGGGGCCGTCGCGCTCGGCGGCACGTAGTCGTGCTTGTGCGGCGGCAGCGGCAGCCCCCAGGCGAGATGATCGATCAGCGCCTGATCCATGTGCAGCCCGCCGGACCTGGCCTGCTCGAGCATCCAGATCAGCGGAAATTTTGACGGCCCGCTCTGGTCCTCGGGATAGCCGCCGCCGACGTCGGAGTGCACGCCGGCGAACCAGACCTGGCGAATGTCCTGCTCCACCTCCGTTGCCGGATTGAATGGATCGGAACGGAATTTCTGCGGTTCAATCCAGCGGTTGAGGCGGAACATGCGCCTGCGTTCGTCGATCGAGATCGCCTGGCGAAATCGCCTGACACTGGAATTGGTGCGGGTGAACAGCAGCGTCTGGATGTCGAACAGGAAGTTGTCCTGCCGCGGCACGATGATCGAGGCGACGGTGTCCCAGACTCCGACGAACTCGATGTCGATGTTGCGCCCGCCGGCGATCTGGCTGAAATGCCAGGCTTCCTTCAGCGGGGCATCGTCGAACGTGCCGTCCGATTTCTGGGAGTCGGAGCTGGCTTTCTTGTAGGTGTTGAACGCATAGTCCGCGATATCGAGCTGGTCGACCGGCAACAGGCCCATCACATGGACGAAGGCCGCCAGCGTGCGCACGGTATAGGCGCCGCGGCTGAAACCGAACATCCAGACCCGGTCGCCGGGCTCCCAGAGCCGGCACAAAAACTGGTAGGCGCCAAGCGTGTCCTCGTCCAGACCGGCGCCGAAGGCCAGCCCGAAAAGGCCACGCACCTCCTGCTTGAAGCGGCCCCAGCTGTTCTGCAAGCCGATCGTGCCGAGACCCGGATGATAATAGATGCGCTGCCGGCCGTCCTTGTCGGCGACACGAAACAGCTTCAGCACGTTGGAAATGTTGGCGCCGATCTCGTTGCCGGTGCCGTCGCAACAAATCACAATATCTTTCGGCATCCGTTGCCCCTGCGGTCGCCGTGAAAATTCGCGGCCTCAATGTACGGCAGAACAAGGGGAAGGTTCAATCTTCAATTGAAGACGGTTCTGTGTACGCGGCATGAATGCCTACTGTCGCCCCGGAGTCTGCGGCCGGCCCGCCCGCGTGCTCGCTCTACGCAGCGACCGGCAAAATTCAATTGCAACACTTTGGAAAAGGTGGGAATCTCATCGCCAGTCATTGCGATATTGCGTTGATATTTTTCTCCCTTTCAGGGATTTCGCAGGTGCGCGCGATCATCTTGCCTGCTGTCTTCCGCAGCTTCCTCAGCCCCGACAGGAACGGATCGGCATGAGCCACCAAGCTCTCGTGACGGTCATCCTCGCGGGATTGGTGGTGAGTGCGTTCGGACTGTTCTGGTGGGTCGGCAGCTATTCTAATAGCGTTTTCGCCAACAGATTCCGGACCCGCTTTCCAGAGAAGACGCTGAGCTACACCGGCGATCAGCTCGGCGAATTGGTGCAGTCCGATCTGCGGATGAAGTATGTCTTCCCGATCCTGTTCCCGCTCGATCTCATCGTCATGCTGGCGCTGGCGGGTGCGATGGGCGCGGCGTCATCATACTGGCTCAACCAGATCCATCCGACTGCATCGTGGCTAGGCTTGTTCGTGCCGGCGGTGTATCTGCTGAGCGACCTGATCGAGGATTGCTTGCTGGCCTGGCTGTTGCTGCACGGCGACCCGCTCGCGGCGGCACGCTCCGTCTCGATGCTGAAGGCGATCACGACGATCAAGCTCGTCAGCATCTTTGCCTCGATCGCGCTGACGCTGGTCGCGTTCGTCGGATGGCTATTTCACAACGACTCGTTGCGCCTCTAAAGCGCGATAGGCACTTTCCGGATTATGCTTTAGGCCGCCGGTCGCCTACTGATACGTCGCCACGATGTCGGAGACGGCGCGCTCGAGCTGCCGGGCGGTCGCGCACTGGCGGACCACAGTGCAGAAGGTCGCGTAGCGCGGCATCTCGGAATCGCCGAAGCCCCAGACCATGCGGCCTTCGGGGTTGAGCCACACCAGGCGCTTGGAGCGCTCGCCGATGCGACGCAGGATGTCGGCGCGCGGATCGAGATTGTTGCTGCGGGCGTCGCCGAGCACGATCACCGTGGTCTGCGGCGTGATCGCGCTCATCCAATTGTGCTCGAAATCGGCGAACGAATTGCCGTAGTCGGACGAGCCGAAGCCGACCTTGGACATGATCTCCTTCATCGCCTCTTCCGGCGATTTCGATTCCAGGATGTCGCTGACCTCGATCAAATGGCCCGAAAAGGCGAACGAGCGGACGTCGTCGACCACCTCGTGCAGGCTGTGGATCAGGAGCAGGAAGAAGTCCGACACGCGGGCAACCGAACCCGAGACGTCGCACAGCGCGACGATCTTCGGCCGGTCGCGATGCTTGCGCTTCCACGCGGTGAGGAAGGGCACGCCGCCCCAGGCCGCGTTTCGGCGCAGCGTACGGCGTACGTCGAGATGGCCGCGGCGCTGGCGCTTGCGCGGCTTGGAATAGCGCTCGCGCAGCCGGCGCGCGATCTGGCGGATCAGCGTGCGCATCTGCTCGACCTGACGCGGCTCGATCCGCGCTAGCGGCGCGTTGCGCAGGATCTCGTTGCGCAGGTTTTCGGTCTCTTCGCGCCCGTAGAGCAGCAGGGCTTGCGAGACCGTGTCGCGGACGGTGCCGCGCAGGCCGTTGAGCGCCTCCTGCAGCCGCTCGGCGAGCGCCGGATTGCGCGTGGTCTGTTCGTCGATGTCGTCGCGCAGCCGCTGGATGCCCATCGCATCGAGGATGCGGGTCTGGAAGATGCCGCGCTGGGTGAAGTAGCGGATGTCGGGCAGCGAGGCGGCACCGGAAGCGTTGGCGATCGCCGTCGATATCGCGGCGCGATCCTGCGACAGCAGCATCTGCGCCAGCGGCCCGACATTCTCGCTGGCGGCGCCGCCCGCCGCGTCGCCATGCTCATCGGCCGACGGGTTGGCGCCGGATTCGCTGTTGTCGTCGGTCTTGCTCTGCTCGGCGTTCTCTTGCTGCGGCTCGGGCTGGCTGAAGAACAGGTCAAAGCATTCGCCGAGCGAGCGCTTCTCGTCCTGGGTCTTGGCAAGCGTCAGCAGGAACGTGTCGCGCAGGATGTCGCGGTCGGCAAAGCCGACCTGGGCGACCGCCCGCATCGCATCGATGCTTTCGGCGGGCGAGACCCGGACCCCGGCTCCCCGCGCCGCACGAAAGAAGCGATGCAGGTTTTCGCGCATGTTGATTTAGCTGAATACGCCTTGGCGCGACGCCTTGGCGATGAAGGACGAAATCTGCGGCGTCGCGGCCTCGATGTCGGCCTCGTATTTCAGGAGCACGTTGAGCGTGTCCTTGACGATCTCGGTGTCGAGCTCGCTCGCCTGTAGCAGCACCAGCACGCGCGCCCAGTCGATCGCCTCGCTGACCGAGGGCAGCTTCTTCAAGTCGAGCGAGCGGATCTCGTGGATGAAGCCGACCATCTGCTTGCGCAGCGTCTGCGAGATGCCGGGCACCCGGCTCTCGACGATGCGCTCTTCCAGCTTCTGCTCGGGGAAGCCGATATGCAGATGCAGGCAGCGCCGCTTCAAGGCATCGCCGAGATCGCGTTCGCTGTTGGAGGTCAGGATCACGGTCGGCGGCGCCACCGCGGAGACTGTGCCGAGCTCGGGGATCGTGACCTGGAAGTCCGAGAGGATTTCCAGCAGAAGCGATTCGAATTCGGCATCCGACTTGTCGATCTCGTCGATCAGGAGCACGCAGCCGGCCGGCTGCTCCAGCGCCTGCAGCAGTGGCCGCGGCTCGACGAATTCCTTGGAGAAGAACACGTCGCCGAAGGTGTGGAGCTGGTCGAGTGCGGCGGCCAGCGTCTGCGCGCCGCCGAGCACCTCGCCGAGCTTGTCCTTCAGGATCTGGGTGTAAAGCAGCTGCTTGGCATATTTCCACTCATACAGCGCCTTGGCTTCGTCGAGGCCTTCATAGCACTGCAGGCGGATCATCTTCAGGCCGCGCCAGGCGGCGATCGCCTTCGCAAGCTCGGTCTTGCCGACGCCGGCAGGGCCCTCGACCAGGATCGGCTTCTCGATCTGCTGCGACAGATAGACCGCGGTCGCGATCTGCCGGCTCGCAATATAGCCTTGCGCGGCGAGGCCGCTTTCCACGGCCTCGATCGAGGCGGTGGGCCTGGTGTCAGCCACGAGGATCAGCTCCGAATTTGCCTTGAACTCGGACCTGTTCTGCTCCCGTTGCCGGCAAAGCACAAGGCTCGTTTGGCCCGCAAAGGCATGGGATTAAAGGCTGGGGTTAGCGCATGGTTCCGGGGTATTTCCGCCGAGCGCAATACGGGAGGAGCGGCAGCCTCTAGCCCGCGCAGCTCTTCACGAAATCCTTGCGCTGTGGGCCGACGATCTTCTGGTCGATCGCCTGCTTCAGGCAGTCGAGATGCGCCTGCGCCATGCAGAGCTGCATCTGGTCATGCCGGTCCTGTCCCTTCAGCGCCTTCGCCGCGCTCTGGCAGGCCGCGCGCTTGGCACCGGGGACGGGCGCTGCCGCTGACGTGTTCTCTTGCGCGGGAGCCGCCGCCGGCGCTGCTGCCGGTGCGGGGGTTGAAGTCGATTGCGCGAACGCTGCGACCGAGACCAGCAGCGAACCAGCCGAGACCAGGGCGACGACGAGATGTTTCATGGGATGTGCCTCCGCGGGCATGATCCGGAGAAGTGAACGTCGGCTTTCCGGAACGTCATGCTCAGACCAGGAGTGGGATCACGATGCGATTTCATGGTCGCACCGTGACCCAAGGGGAGGCTGAGAATTAGCGACCGCCGCCTGAATGCGGAGTGAATATGCCGCCAGGCCGCTTCACCTCAGCGTGAGCCCGGTCGCCGCTTCGAGCTCGGAGATCGCCTGCGCGGCGTTCGCGACCTTGATCGTGGTCATGCCCATCTCGCGCGCCGGCTTCAGGTTGACGCCGAGATCGTCGAGATAGACGCAGTTCTTCGGGTTCACCTGCAGCGTCTCCACCATCATCTGGTAGATGCGCGGATCGGGCTTGCGCAGGCCGATCTTCGCGGACTCGATGACGTGGTCGAACAGCGACATCACCTCTGCAACATAGAGCGTGCGTCCGCTGTGGCTGCCGATTGCGTTCGACGGCAGATTGTTGGTGATGCAGCCGGTCTTGAATTTCGCCTTGATGCGCTTCAGCGCCTCGACCATTTCGGGGCGCAGGTCGCCGGAGAGCAGCGGCAGCACGTCCTTGCCGCGCACCTCGGCGCCGAGCGCCTTCGATTCCGTGGCGAACAGCGCGTCGAACGCGTCGATACCGATCTCGGCGCGTTCGAACTTGGCCCAGGCGTTCTCAAGATGGTTGGCGGCGTTGGTGCGGCGGATGATGTCGCCCGGCAGGCCGCGCTCGGTCTCGTAGCGCGCGAAGGCCTCGAACGGCGAGGTGGTCAAGACGCCGCCGAAATCCCAGATCACTGCCTCGATCATCGATGTCCTGCCCGTTGCAAAGCGGCGGCTTCGCCTCGGGTCGTCCGGCCGTTTTGGCCGAAGACAGGGAAACGCGCGTTCAGCCTTCTTTATTGGAATTGCCGCCGATCAGGCAAGCCGCCAGTTTGCGGCAAACTCCGCCATACGGAACGGGCTCACCAGACCATCGGAACCAGGCGGTAGCGCACGCGCCCGAGATATTCGGCATAGCCGTCGAGCTCGGCAGCGAGCATCCGCTCCTCCATCATGGACCTCAGGCCGAGCAGCGCCGCCATGATAGGCACGATGCCAAGGCCCCACCAGGATCCGAGCAGCAGCGGCGTGCCGACATAGGTCAACAGGCCGCTGGCATAGATCGGGTGCCGCACATAAGCGTACGGCCCCGTGGTCACCGCAGCATGCCCGCGCTCGCGCTGGATCTTCACGACCGGGGCGGCGTAGCTGTTTTCCCGGTAGGTCCGGTAGACGATGTAGAACGACGCGGCGATCATCACCGCGCCGGCGCATTGCAGCCAGAACGGGACGAACGAAGTCTGGTAACGCACCGCGTCGAGCGCCATCAGCGGCAGCCATGTCAGCCACAACAGCGGCATGATCGTCGTGATGACGCGATCCCACCCGGCTTGGCCGCGCGCGGTGCGGCGCTCCGCCAGCAGCCCCGGATCATGTCTTGCGAGCCATGCCTCGGTGATCAGTCCGCCGATCGTGATCTCGAGCAGGAACATCCAGGCGCCGGCCCATCGCATGGTGCCGGCCGCAAGAAACAGGAGGGTCCCGAGGCCCACAAATGTGCCGGCGGCGCGGCGCAGATTGATGCGCGGGGGATTGCCGTTCTGGTTCATGTCTCTCTCCGACGAGCGGCAACGGCCGCGCCGCCGGATCGGGCGGGCCGTTGCATGTCCGGGTAGTGGATCGAAGCGCCGCTCAGTGCGTGGACCTGGTTACGGTCTGCGGGTCCAGTTTCGTGCCTGTCCGGAATAGACCTTGCTCGGCAGCGCGCGGGCCGTGGGATCGAGCAGGATCTTCATCGCGGTGTTGAGCCGCTCCTCCGAACGCGGCGAGCCATCATGGCGCATCTGCTGCGGAGCACCGGGGCCCTGCGGAGGCGCCATGTAGGCCGACGTTGTCGGCGGGGCGGGCGTGGTGGCGATCTTCGGACGGGCGACAACGGCCGCCTCCAACGGGCGCCGCGCGTCGGCAAGGCTTGACGCTGCGGATGCTGATTCCGCCGGCGGCGGAGAGGCGGCGCTGTCGGATCCGGATTTGCGGGGCGGTTTTGCCATGGCATCGGCTCCATAGGTTCGGTGATGACGACGACGTCAGGATTTGTCTTCGTCGGATGTGGTGCGTTTGGCGATGATCGGGTTGCGGTCGCTGATCGCGGCGAGCAGCGAGGCGTGGCTCACGACTGACGACACGACGATCTTTCCGGACGGCTCGATCCGGCGACCGTTCTGCTGTTGTTGCTGTGGGCTCCTGGCGGTGGATTTCTGCATCATGTCGGCCTCCTCGAGGGCAGGGGTGGGGCCCGACAGCGCCGGGCCCCGAGTTTGGCGATCAGATGCCGAAGGCACCGAGGACGCCCGGCAGCGCCTGCACGGCCGTACCGAGGATGTCCTGCCAACCCTGCGGGTTGACCGACCCGTTGGTCGCCACTTCGGCAATCCGCTTCGGACCGCGCTCGATGCCCTCACACTGGATCGGGCTACGCGCGCTGCCGAAGGTCTCAAAGTCGTTCCTTGCGTACATGTTCAGCTCCTTCTTTCGGTTTGAATTGACGGCAACTACGGGAGGTGGGCACCGACCGGGGCAGCCGTCGCTGGACGTCGCCCAGGGGATCGCTCATCGCGTCGATCCCCTGGACCACGTGACGCTAATTCGCGCCACGTTCTGATCTCCTCCGGACGCAGAGGAGCAATCGCGTCAATAGACCTGCCACTGCCGCAGCGGCCCGACCGCCACCGGCACCACGTCGCTCACGTCGATCGTGTACTGATAGACTTCGCGCGCCTGGGTCAGGACCTGCGTCGGGTTGAAGAAGCGGTAGGTCACGTCGTGGCAAATCGATTCCGGACGGCAGATGAGACTCTGGTCGACCTCGACGGTGTCGAGCCGCAAGCCCTTCTTGGCGACGTCGGTGAAGATCTTCCGCGTATTGTAGGCATTCATCGCCGAGTAGTTCAGCGCGCGATCCTGCGGCGAAAGACCGACATTGCGGAATTCGTTGTAGATCCGCTCGAGGAAGCCCTCGGCGCCGTCCGGCCAGGTGGTGGGGTCGGGCCCGAACAGCGTGTAGAGATCCCACTGGTAGAAGCCGCGCCAATCGGTCACCAGCGTCGGAACGACCGTGCCGTTGAGCAGTTTGGTCGTGTTGGTGCTGTCGACCCAGCCGGCCATCGAGACCCGCGCGACGCCGCCGCGCGGCGGGAATGCGGGGGGCGTGATCGGTCGTGCGTCAGCGTCGGCGGCAGCCGCATTCGCCAGCACCACGGTGCGGGTCGTCGCGGGATCGTCGTGCGAAACCTCCTGATGCCACAGCGCCAGGATCAGCGCGGCGAAGAATCCGAGACCGAACACGTCGAGCGGCTTGATCGCATAGATCGGGATCGAATCGATCGTCATCGTCCAGGTGATGGCGTCGGCGTCCGGGAAGTTGTTGCCGGCGCCGGCCGGCGTCGCGGTCTCGCCTTCGGCCTGGTTCAGCAGATAGCGCGCCATGATCGCCGGATTGTACGGCGCCGAGGTATCGCCGGAGTGGTCGCGCTCGGGCCCGAAGGCCGGATCGCCGCGGCCGATCAGGCTGTCGCGCCAGTTGGCGATCGCCTGCACGAAGTAGTCGAGGCGGGCTTCCTTGCCGAAATCGTAGAACAGCCGGCCGATCGGGAAGGCGAGCTGTCCGGTGGACTCGGGCGTCGCGCCCTGCGGACGCATGCCGCCGCCACAGCCGCAGTTCTTCTCGCTGGTTCGAACCGCGGGCGCTTCGTACATCGGCAGCGCCTGGGGCATTGCGACGGGAAGCGCATTGCTCGGCATCAGCGCGTGCAGTTGCTGCGGCTGCAGCCAGGTTTGCGGCATCATGCCGGCCGTTGGCATCGCCATCTGCGGCATCATCATCGGCGGCATCACCATCTGGGGTGCCGGTGCCGGCATCCAGACCATGTCGCCGCCCGCATGGGGGGCGTGATACGGATAAGGCGCGGGTGCGGCGATCGGCGCGGCGACGACGCCGTGATCAACGGGGACGGCCATGGCCGCAGGTGCCGCCGGCGCGGCGGGCTGCGCCTCGCTTGGCATGATCCCGGCGTTGCTTCGCAGGACCGAGCCGTCAGGCCCGAATATGCGCGGAGCCGATGGTGCAGACATTGCTGATAGATCTCCCATGGAACCCTCTCTGGTTGCAGTTGGCTGAGCGGCGGATGACGGTTGGACGAAAGGGCGCGCGGACACTCCCCAGAAGCGGGGAGGCGCGGCCGTGGCACCCGACGGCATGACGGCGTCCGCCTGCTCGCCAAGCAGGGCGGCGACAGCCGCGGGAATATCGAGCCGTCCGGCGAGACAGCGCGAGGCGCTGCCGTCGCTGCGGCACGGCGCCGCGCTTTCGAGCAGCGCGGCACGGACGGCTTGCGGATCGGCCTTGCGTCCGTTCTGGCGCAGGCGTGAGAGCAGCAGCGCGACGACGCCGGTCACGATCGGCGCCGCGTAGCTCGTTCCGGAACGCAGGCTGACGTTGCGGACCGGCGAAGCGCCGGCGATGTTCTCGCCCGGCGCCAGGATGCCGTTCTCGAGATAGGCGTCGCCGAAATTGCTGAACGGCAGCGGGTTGCCGGCCAGATCGCACGCGCCGACCGCAAGCACCGAGGCGAGACTGCCCGGCACCTGGACGCAGCGGCAGCCATCATTGCCGGCGGCGGCGACGATCAGCTTGCCCGCGCGTTCGCAGGCGCGCACCGCGTCGACCAGAATGCGATCGGCCTGTCCCGTTGCGGATTGCTGACCGCTGCTGATGTTGATGATGTCGGCGCCCACCGCCAGCGCCTGGTTGATCGCAAGCGCCAATGTGCTTTGCGAGGACGGCTCGATCTGTCCGGCGGCATTCTCGCGATAGATCGAGAACACGGTTGCGCTGCAGCTCGGCGCGACGCCGAGCACCGGGCTGCCGGGTGTCCCCATCAGCACGCTCGCGACATGCGTGCCGTGCTCGGACTGGATGATCGATGAAGACGGCGCGACGAACTCGCCGCCCATGGCGACACGGGCCTGCCTGAGCGAGGGATGATTGAGATCGACGGGGCCGTCGATGATCGCGATCTTCACCGCGGGGTCGCCACCCGACGTTCTCTGCCACAAGGCAGCCAGACCAGCGATGTCGGCAACTGGATTCATGAAATCGATCCTGGCCGATCTGCTGCGAATTCGTGCAGCCGATCCGTCTTCCACGGCAATCTGCAACCGCGCAGCGAACGAAAAGAGCGGCATGTCGCTGCGTTGGTGCTGTTGTGGCAGGTGTGCCGCGAAAGGCCTATTCGCCGCGGTGGATCAGAAAGGATCGGGCCGATGATACGGATCGAGCGATCCATGAGATGGATCCTGCGCCTCGAAGGATCGATCAAAGGGTTTAGTCGGGATCGATCTCACGGCGTGATGGGGTGCGAATGCGCGCAAAGCCGCGCCGCATCTGCGCACCAATGCGTGCATGCGCTGCGGTCAGTCGAATACGGAATTCAGGTCGCTGGTGTCAGTCGAGCTCGCGGCGGCGATCGAGAGCCGGCGCAGATGATGCGAGCCACGGCGCTTCGCGGACCCGCCGCATCGCCTGCGCCCGGCGCGGCAGGCCGAGCTTTTGCAGCACGTGATGGACGTGATGCTTGACGGTTGCAAGACTGAGATTGAGATCGCGTGCGATCTCCTTGTTCGACATGCCCTGCCCGATGAGCTTGAGAACCTCGCCTTCGCGGCGCGTCAGTCCCTGGTCGGTATCGATCGTATCCGCCTGACGCTCCATGCAAAACAGCGCGCGCAGCAAGCCGCCGGAAATCTCGGCGCTGCAGGCAAGCCGCCCCGACGCTACGTCCGACAGTGCGCGGCACAGCTCGTCGAAGCTGGCATTCCGGGAAATGTAGCCGCTGAATCCGGCCCGGCCGCAGCGGACCACGTCGCGCCGGTCCTCGTTGAGGCCGAGCGCTACCAGCGCGATCTCCGCATGCTCGCTCGCAATCACACGCACCTCGTCGAGATCGATGCCCTGTGTGACGTCGATCAGAATGACACCCACGCTACCGGTCTCGAGGGTCGCACGCAGGCCGGCAAGATCGGCGACCGCCGCCTCGACGGCAAACTCGGCGTGGTTCTGGAAACTCGAGGCAAGCCCCTCGCTGAACAGCCTGATCGGCGTGACGACCGCGATCCTCATCATTATCCTCGAACTCAACGAAATGGCGGATGGAAAGCCGTCTGTATGTCAACGGCACCGGCATCCAGAAAGTCATGAAGGTAAGTATGCGGCATGCTGCCAGAGGTTGTATTATTATCAGGTCGAAACTACGGCCCCGGTAGGCGCGTGATCAAGAGATACAGTTCACATTCGACCGTCGTGCCGGCAGCGCGACGCAGGATACGATGTGATGGATATCGCGGCAAGCTGGCGAGACGCAGCGCGTGCGAACCATGGGACAGCAGGAAATCTCGCGGCGACTTCAACGCCGTAGTGATCGACGCTTAGATATTTAGATAATTGACGTGTGCGGGCCCGGGTGATCTGTACAAGATTGCGTGTTCTTCGACCGAGTGTGAGCGACGCAATGCCGCGCCTCGGATGTGCTCAATACAGATGCAGATCAACAGGGTTCCATGACGAGCGTGATTCGAGCGACAGCCTTTCTGACCCTGTTGATGGTAACGCCGGCCTTCGCGATCGTCGGTGGTGGCGCGCCGTCGACCGATGGTGTCGCGCGCGCCGTCGTCACCATCGTCGGCTCGCGTGGCAATTTCTGCACCGGCGCGCTGATCGCGCCGAAGGTGGTGCTGACCGCGGCGCATTGCGTGCAGCCCGGTGCCGACTACAAAATCGTCGATTATGGGCCGGACCGGCAGCCGAAGCTGCAGGACGTCAAGACGGTTGCGATCCATCCCGGCTTTCGGATGCAGGCGATGACCAATCATGTGGCGACCGCCGATGTCGCGCTGCTGCAGCTTGCGGACCCAGCCGCAGGCAAGGCGCCGGCAGTGCTCGGCATGCCCAACATTCCGATCCAGGTCGGCGGCCGCTTCACCGTCGCGGGCGTCGGTGTCACCGTGCGCGGCGACGGCAAGAGCGGCGGCAGCACTCGCGTCGCCGGCCTGATCGCAAGCGGCAAGCCCGGCACGCTGCAGATCCGTCTCGTCGATCCGGTCGGGCAGGGCGTGCGCGACGGGCTCGGCGCCTGCACCGGCGATTCCGGTGCGCCTGTGTTCGAGGACAAGCCAGGCGGGCCTGTCATCGTCGGCGTGGTGAGCTGGTCCACCGGCCCGAACGGCACCGCCGGCTGCGGCGGCATCACCGGGGTGACGCCGCTCACGCTCTATCGCGACTGGGTGATGCAGACCGCGCGGCAGTGGGGCGCGAGCTTTTAGACCACGGCCCCTTTAAACCGGCAGCACGCTTTCTCCCCGTCATCCTGAGGTGCGAGCCTCTTCGGCGAGCCTCGAAGGATGCGCGGCCACCAGCCGGGCCGTGCATCCTTCGAGGCTCGCTCCGCTCGCACCTCAGGATGACGGTGATGAATTCGCGATGAACCTAATGCCCCGCCGCCTTGTTCGCGGCGGCGTTGTTCAGCACGATCAGGCCATCGACGGCGACGCCGAGCTTGCTGTTGATCAGGAACGGATTGACGTCGATCGAGGCGATGCGGCCATTGGCGTCGGCCATCAGGTTGGAGAGCCCAACCAGCGCCTTCACCGCCGACGGCTCGTGCAGCGCGGGCTTGCCGCGATAGCCCTTCAGCTTGACCCCGGCCTTGGTCTTGGCGATCAGCTCTTTCGCCTCGGCGGCATCGAGCGGCGCGCCGGCAAGGGCGACGTCCTTCAGCAGCTCGATATCGACGCCGCCGGTGCCGAACAGCACCACGGGGCCCATCTCGGCATCGAGCGAGGCGCCGACCACGAGCTCGAGGTCGGCCTTGACCTGTTGCGCAATCAGGATGCCTTCGAGCTTCGGCTTGCCCTTCAGCTTCTTCACCCGCGCGGTGATATCGTTGAACGCCTTCTTCACCTCCGCCGCATTGCCGAGGTTCAGCACGACGCCGCCGATGTCGGACTTGTGCAGGATATCGGGGCTGACAACTTTCGCGACCACCGGGAAGCCGATTGCCTTGGCGATCTTTACGGCCTCCGCCGCGGTCTGCGCGACGTCTTCCTTGGAGATCGGGATGCCATAGGCCTTGAGCAGCTGCTTCGAGGCAACCTCGTCGAGCGCGGCGGCGCCGTTGGCCGCCTTCAGCGTCTTCTCCAGCACCGCGCGCGCGGCTGTCTTCGAGCTCGACACGATGTCGGGCACTTCCTTGCGCAGACCTGCGTACTCGATCAGCGATTTGATCGCGCCGACCGCGCGGTCGAGTCCCTGCATGACGGCGATATCGGGCAGCGACTTGCGCAGTCCCTTGGTGAATTCGGTGAAGCCGATCGACATCGCGCTGATATAGATCACCGGCTTGTTGGCCTGGCCCGCCATCTCGTTGACGATGCGCAGATTGCGCTCGCGCAGCTCATGCGGTGCCTTCGGCAGCTCTGCATCGATGATGACGATGTCGGTGTCGGGATCGTCGATCATGATCTCGATCGACTTCATGTAGACGGAGGGATCGACCACCGCGGCGAAGCCGGCATCGAGCGGATTGCCGACGATGCTGCCGGGCCCGAGCATCTTTGCCAGCTGCTCCGACGCGTTCGGGCTCAGGGCTGCGAAATTCAGGCCGGCGGAATAGAACGCGTCGATCAGCAGCCCGCGCTTGCCGCCCGACAGCGACACCGCCGCAAGGCGGTTGCCCTTCGGCGGATCGGCATGGACGAAGCACTCGGTGGTCTCGATCAATTCATCCAGCCCGCGCACGCGGATCACGCCTTCGCGGGTCGAGATCGCATCGAACGTCTCGATCGAGCCGGCGAGCGCGCCGGTATGCGCCATCGCGGCGGCGCGACCGCCTTCGGAGGAGCCGAGCTTGAGCGCGATCACCGGCTTGCCCGCGGCGCGCGCGGCCTTGCAGGCTTCGCGGAACACCTTTGTGTTCCTGACGCCTTCGAGATAGACCACGATGACGCGGATGCTAGGATCGGCGGCGAAATAGCTCATCAGGTCCGGGGTCTCGAGGCCGGATTCGTTGCCGGTCGTGACCATGTAGCCGACGCCGACGCCGCGATCCTCCAGCGCCTGGCGGATCGCCATCACGATGGCGCCGGATTGACCGGCGATCGCCACCGCACCCGGCTCCATGGTGACGATGCGGTCGTCGATATTGGTGAACAGGTTCTCGCCGGCGCTGAGACTGCCAAAGG
>NZ_JACMYP010000202.1 GCF_020889705.1 Bradyrhizobium altum
CCGATGGTGTCGCCGAGCTGTCCGCCGAGCGGGTTGTTCTGGCCGGCGGTCGCACCGCCCGCAGCCTGGCCCGTGCCGGGCTGCGCGCCGGTTCCGCCGCTCTGCACGCCGTTGAGGAGGTTGCTGAGCCCGTTGAGGCCCTGGCTCAGCCCTTGGCCGTTCCCGCCGAACAGGCCCTTGCCCATCTCCTTGAGCTTGGCATAGGCGGCCTCGGGATTGTCGAGGATGCCCTGCATTTCCGGATAGATCCGCGGGGACACCCAGGGCCCCTCGATCATCACGGGGATGCCGAGGCCGACCGGATTGCCGACGCGGCCCTGGCCTTCGGTGGTCATCACGAGCTGCGGCTCGACGCGGAACCCGATCTGGCGGGTGTTGATATCGACGGTGCCGACCCCGCTCATCTTCACCAGCGGGCCGATCAGATTGAGATCGGTGGTCACGGCCTGGCCCTTGTCGAGCTTGAACGAGGCCGAGAGCTGGCTGAGATCGGTCGACAGTGCCTCACTCTGCTGCCAGCCCGACAATGTGCTGGTGGTGAGGTTGCGGATCATCTGCGCGACGTTGAGGCCGAGGATCTTGCCGTCCTGGAATACGACGAAGGCGGTGCCGCCGAGATTGCCGACGATCGCGCGCGCGCTGGTGCCCTGCGACGTCAGCGCGATCTTCGCCTGCATCTTGCCGTCGAGCTTGTCGAATTCGGCAAGGCTTTTCAGCACCGGCAGCGCGCGCACGCCGGCGAGGTCGAGCCGCAGCGCGCAGGTTGGAGTAGCGCCCCTCGCGTCGATCGTGACGTCGCCATTGGCGGTGCCCTCATAGGCGCCGAGATTGGCGAGCCGGGCCTTCAGCACGCCGCTGTCAACAGATGCATCGATTGCCGCCTGCACGAAGCGGCCGTCGCCGATCACGAGCTCCGCCGTCGAGATGCGCGCCTGCGCGTCGACATAATTGAGCCCGCCAAGGTCGATCGACGCATTGCTCCAAATGTTGGTGCCCAATGACTGCGCCGCATCGGGCTGGCTCGGCGTCAGCGCCATCGTCATGCGCTGGAAGTCGAGATCGAGCTTCAGCAGCGGCTTGTTGCTGGCGAAGTCGACCGAGGCCCAGCCGGTGAAGCCGCCATCGCCGAGCGTGCCGGATACGCCGTTGAACATCAGCACCGTGCCGTTCAGGCGCAGTTCCGCGTTCGCCTTGATCGCCGCGGGCAACAGGCCAGGTGCGTCGATGTTGAACTCGGCCGGCACGTTCTGGCGTTCCAGCGGCGCCTGCGGCGCGGTCGCGCGAATCTCGAACTTCAGCGGCTTGTCACTGGTGCTCGCACTCCCCGTGACGACGATCTTGCGGTCGTTGCCGATGGTCGCATCGGCATTGAGCGTCTCGATCCGGTTCTCGACCCGGTCGCGCACATTGGAGAACACGATGGTGCCGCCGGTGACGCTGACATGCCGGATCGTGAGGCCGCCGCTGTCGGAGGCGGAAGACTTCGCCGGCGGATTGTGGTCGCGGGTACGCTCGCGCTGCAGCGGCAGATTGATCACCGGCTTGACGATCGCAAGGTCGGTGATGTCGGGCTGGCCCGACCACAGGCTCGACAGCGTCATCTCGGCCTCGACCCGATCAGCCGCGAACCGGTTGTTGGCCTCGCGCTCCCGCGAGTCCTGCAACACGACATCGCTCAGCGTCAGATTGACGGTCGGCCAGAAACCAACCTTGGCGCCGCCATTGATAGTGAGCGTGTAGCCGGTCTCCCGCTCGACCCGCTCAGTGATGGCCGAGGCGAGGAACGAGGACCGGATCCCGACCGCGGCCACCAGCGCGATGATCGCGATCAAGGCAGCGATGGCGGCCCCGGCGAATTTCAGTGCTCTCATCTCGATATTCCAGGCCGGGCAGACAGAGTTCCGCCGTGGAAAGGCACGGCCGATCGCACGAGATTATCCCGCAAACGGGACCTCGCTCCAACGGCCGGAAAAATAATCCGTTACCAGCATGAACTTATGTGACCTCTCACACACTCTTATGAGGGTGATTGTTGCTAACCGGGCGGAGGGGACCGCTTGGATCGATTTGGAAGGCAATACAATGAGCAAACAGGCCGAATTTGCGGTCATTCTGAAAATGAACCCTATGTTCGCCGATCTCGGTGCGGACGAATTGGCGCGGCTTTCGGGCCTCTGCCACACCCAGCAGCTCGCCACCGGCGAGGTGCTGTTCCAGAAAGGCGATCCCGGCGACGCCCTGTTTGGGGTCCGCCGCGGCCAGATGCGCATCGAAACCGGTGCCTCCGACGGCAGCCGGCTCACACTGAACTTCATGGGATCCGGCGATCTATTTGGCGAAGTCGCCGTCCTCGACGGTCAGGAGCGCACCGCGGATGCGACCGCGGGCGAGCCCACCGAATTGTTCGTCCTGCGGCGGGAAGATTTCCTGGGCTTCCTCGAGCGTGAGCCGAAGGTCGCGGTCCGCCTGATCGAATTGCTGTGCCAGCGCATTCGCTGGCAGAGCGAGCGGATGGAAGAATCCGTGTTGCAGCCGTTGCCGGTCCGCCTCGCACGCCGGCTGTGCGCGCTGGCCGAGGATTTCGGTTCCGAGGTGCACATCTCGCAGGAACAGCTCGGCATCTTCGTCGGCGCGGCGCGCGAGAGCGTCAACCGGCAGCTGCAGACCTGGCGCAAGGACGGCATCGTCGACCTGCAGCGCGGACGGATCATGCTGCACAACATGACCAAGCTGACGGCGGTCGCACGCAACGACTAGACGGTTGCATGCAACGCGCGCGCGAGGATCGCCGTCCTCTCGCGCGCCTTGCTTGCGAATGTTGACGCACTCCTGCCTAAAAGACTTGCTTGCATGAGGAGGTGGGTATCGCTTTCATCCGCGTGCCGGTCCTTGGGGTGACACCCAGCCTCGCTGGCCTCACGCCATCCACCTGCAAACCCCTGCGGTCTTTCCCGTCGACCGCAGGGGTTTTGCGTTCCGCGAGTGCGTGACGCGAATTCGCCTACCTCATCACCACTTCGGGATTGGCCCAGCGCAGATATTGGCGCGGCGCGGCGCCGAGTTCGCGCTTGAACATCGCGGCGAACGCGCTCGGGCTGTCATAGCCGACGTCGAGCGCAACGCAGGTGACGGCTTCGCCAGCGCCGAGCCGCGCCAGCGCTTCGAGCAGCCGCACCCGCTGACGCCAGGCCGCAAAGCTCTGTCCGGTCTCGCGCCGGAACAAACGCGTCAATGTTCGCCGGCTGAGTTGGCTGCGATCGGCCCATTGGTCGAGCGTGAGATCGGAACTCGGATCGACCAGCACCGCTTCGCAGATCGCGGCGAGCCGCGGGTCGGGCGGTACCTGCACATGCAGCGATACTTCAGGCATCCTGCCGATCTCATCGAGCAGGAAATCGACCAGCCGGCCGTCGCGCCCTTCCGGATCGTAACGGGTCGGCATATGCACCGCTTCTTCCATCAGCGCTTCGACCAATGCGGAGGCCCTGATCAGGCGGCAGGTTGCCGGCGCATTCCGCACACGGTCCGGCGTGACATAGATGGTCTGGATCTCGACTTCACCCCATGCACGCGATTGGTGCGCGACGCCGGCCGGAATCCACAGGCCGTGGCCGGGCGGCACGACGAAATGGCCGCGCTCGGTCATCATCGAGGTCACGCCTGCGGTCTGCAAGATGAACTGATCGCGGCGATGCGCGTGTCGCGCGCTCGTGCTTTCGTTCGGATACGAGGCCGCCATCGCCGCGAGCGGCCGTTCGACCAGTTGCAATTGTCCGGCATAATGCGCGGCAGCTACGGGACCGGATTGCTTGCGGCACACGCGCAGGCCGGCGGTGTCATTTCGTCGCGCTGCGACTTTCAAGTGTCGTGAGCTCCTGATCGATCGTCGTTTTCGCAGGGTGCTCATGCATCTTCCGGGCCAGTTGGCCCGATCGCGATGGTTGTTGTCCCCAATCAGGTAGCGCGGGATACGGCGTTTGGCAACAATGCCTCACCCCGCGACATTCGCCGAAATCGAATGCCTGACGCGCGGCGACGGAGAGGTCCGATGAACAGACGCGAATTCACCAAGGCGATGCTGGCCTGCGGTGCAGCCATCCCGTTCGGCATCACGCGGGCAGCGGGCCAGACCCGCGGTGGAACGCTCAACACCATCATCCAGCCCGAGCCGCCGGTTCTGGTGACCGCGCTGAACCAGCAGCAACCGACCTTGACGCTCGGCGGCAAGATCTATGAAGGCCTGCTGAAATACGACGCCGACCTCAAGCCGATGCCCGGCATGGCGCAGTCCTGGGAGGTCTCGCCGGACGGCCTGACCTACACATTCAAGCTGTTTCCCGGCATCACCTTCCACGACGGCAAGCCGATGACCTCGGAGGACGTGGTCTTCAGCTGCATGAAGCTGCTGGTGGAGACGCATCCGCGCGCGCGGCAGAATTTTTCGCGCGTGGCATCGGCCGAAGCGCCCGATCCGCTCACCGTCGTGTTCGAGCTGAAGCAGCCGTTCGCGCCGTTCATCGGCTGCTTCGATTGCACGTCCGCCCCGATCGTGCCCAAGCACATCTACGACGGCACCGACTATCGCAAGAACCCGGAGAACGACAAGGCGATCGGCACCGGCCCCTTCAAGCTGAAGGAATGGGTGCGCGGCTCGCATGTTCACCTCGTCCGCCACGACGGTTACTATCTGAAGGACGAGCCCTATCTCGACGAGATCGTGTACCGCGTGATCCCGGACGCGGCGTCGCGTGCGCTCGCGCTCGAGAACGGCACGGTGCAGCTCGTGCAATGGTCTGACGTCGAATTTTATGACGTGCAGCGCTTCAAGGCGCAGAAGAACCTTGAATTCACCACCAAGGGCTACGAGTATTTCGCGCCGCATCAATGGCTCGAAATGAACAACCGCATCGCGCCGATGAACGACAAGCGGTTCCGCCAGGCGGTGATGCACCTGATCGACCGCGAGGCGTTCAGCAAGCGCGTCTATTTCGGCAACGCCAAGGTCGCGACCGGCCCGATCTCGTCGAAGACGCGGTTCTACGATCCGAACGTGAAGCGCTACGAGTTCTCCGTGGACAAGGCCAAGGCGCTGCTCGACGACATGGGATTGAAGCCTGGCGCCAACGGCAAGCGGGCCGAGATCAAGTATATCGTGCCGCCCTATAGCGAGTCCTATCAACGCGCCGGCGAATTCTTCCGGCAGAGCTTTGCACGCGTCGGCATCGACCTCGTGCTGGTCGGCACCGACATGGCCGGCTGGGCCGAGAAGGTCGGCAACTGGGACTATGAGATGACCCAGAACCTGCTCTACCAGCTCGGCGATCCCGCGCTCGGCGTCGCGCGCACCTATATCTCGTCGAACATCAAGAAGGGCATCCTGTTCTCGAACACACAAGGCTACTCGAATCCCGAGGTTGACAAACTGTTCGACGAGGCGGCAATCACACTCGATGCAGCCAAGCGCCAGGAGCTCTATAGCAAGGTGCAGCAGATCCTGGTCGAGGATGTGCCCGTGGCCTGGACGCTCGAGATCGAATATCCCATCATCTACGACAAGGCGTTCAGGAACATCGTGACGACGGGCATCGGATCGCACGAAACCTTCGGGTCGGTCTACAAATCGTGACGCCACTCGGGAGCGCAGCGGCGATCGGGCTCCAGGCGATCAGCCGCATCGCACAGCTCGTGGCCGTGATCCTCGTCATCGCGACGTTCAACTTCGTGCTGGTGCGGGCCGCCCCCGGCGACCCGGCGCAGGTCATGGCCGGGCAATCCGGTGCGTCCGATCCAAAGCTGCTCGACGATCTGCGCAAGGAGTACGGGCTCGACAAGCCGTATTTCGTGCAGCTCGTGAGCCACCTCGGCCGCATCGTCAGGCTCGATCTCGGCTATTCCTATCGGCAGCGCCGCCCCGTCGTCGATCTGATCCTCGAACGGCTGCCGGCGACGCTGCTGCTGACGGTCACGGCGTTCTGTCTCGCGCTCCTGATCGGCACCGCGCTCGGCGCGCTGGCGGGGCTCGCGGCCGGCAGCGTGCTCGATACGGTGTTCACCGTGCTCTCGCTCGTGCTCTATGCGACGCCGGTGTTCTGGCTTGGGCTGATGCTGGTGCTGGTGTTCTCGGTGACGCTCGGCTGGCTGCCGCCGTTCGGCTACGAGACCATCAACGTCCAGCTTTCGCCGATCGCGCATGCGCTCGACATCATGAAGCACATGATCATGCCGGTGACCTCGCTGGCGGCGATCTATCTGGCGATCTACGCGCGGCTGATGCGATCCTCGATCATCGAGGTCGCGCAGCAGGACTTCATCAAGACGGCGCGCGCCAAGGGCTTGTCCGGAACGCGTATCGTCGTCGGTCACATGCTGCGCAATGCGCTGGTGCCGGTCGTCACCGTCGCCGGCATGCAGGCCGGCGCGCTGGTCGGCGGCGCCGTGGTGATCGAGACGGTGTTCGCCTGGCCCGGCCTTGGCCGCCTGACCTTCGAGGCCCTGCTGCAGCGCGACTATCCGGTCCTGCTCGGCATCTTCCTGATCCTCTCGATCGTCGTGATCGTGCTCAACCTTTTGACTGATCTGGTCTACCGGCTGATCGATCCGCGCATGACCACGGGAGCGGCGTGATGGAGACGGTGCGCGCCTTCCTGCGTCATCCCAGCGGCATGATCGGGCTTGTCCTGCTGCTGATCGTCGTGGTTGTCGCGATCATCGCGCCGATCATGTTTCCGGTCTCGCCCTGGGAGATGGTCGGCGCGCCGTTCACGCCGCCCGGCGAGGACGGGCTGTGGCTCGGCGGCGATACGCTCGGCCGCGATGTCGCGGCCGGCGTCGCGTATGGCGCGCGCGTCTCGCTGTTGATCGGCATCGCATCGGCGCTCGCTGCGATGGCGATCGGCGTCGTGGTCGGCGCGATCTCGGGCTATTTCGGCGGCAAGGTTGATCTGGTGCTGATGCGGATGACGGAATTGTTCCAGACCATTCCGGCCTTCGTGCTGGCCATCCTGCTGGTCGCGACGTTCAATCCGTCGCTGCTGACGATCATCCTGACCATCGGGGCGGTGAGCTGGCCGCCGCTGGCGCGGCTGACGCGTGCGGAATTCCTGCGGCTGCGCCACCGCGAATTCGTCGAGGCGGCGCAGTGTCAGGGCGAGCGCACCTGGCGCATCGTGCTCGGCCACATCCTGCCGAACGCGATCTCGCCGATCCTGGTCGTGACGTCGCTGACGGTGGCCACCGCGATCCTGCTGGAAAGCGCGCTGTCCTTCATGGGGCTCGGCGATCCCAATTTGATGTCGTGGGGCTTCATGATCGGCGCGGGGCGCACCGTGATCCGGAATGCGTGGTGGATGAGCGTGTTTCCCGGCCTTGCCATCCTCGTCACCGTGCTGGCGATCAACCTGTTCGGCGAGGGCCTGTCCGATGTGCTCAACCCACGCGTCTCGAGGCGCCGGTCATGAGCGAATCCGTGCAAGCTAACGCGCCGGTTCTCGCCGTCGATCGCCTCTCGATCGCGCTGCCGAAAGGCGGCGACAGGCCTTTGGCCGTCGAGAATGTGTCGTTTGAGATCAAGCCCAACGAGGTGGTCTGTCTGGTCGGCGAATCCGGCTCCGGCAAGTCGATGATCGCCCATGCGGTGTTGCAGCTTTTGCCGCGGGGCGTCGACGTCGTGTCCGGTGCCGTGACGGTCGCGGGGCAGGATCCGTCGAAGCTCGACGGCCGCGGTCTGCGGAACCTGCGCGGCGGCAATGCCGCGATGATCTTTCAGGAGCCGTTGTCCTCGCTCAACCCGCTCAAGCGGGTCGGCAAACAGATCGAGGAGATGATCCTGGCGCACCAGCGGCCCACACCGTCGATGGCGGAGGTTCGCGAGCGGGTGCAGACGCTGCTGACGCAGGTCGGGCTGCCGAATCCGCTTCTGCTGGAAAAAAGCTATCCGTTCGAGCTGTCCGGCGGCCAGCGCCAGCGCGTGATGATCGCGATAGCGATGGCCAACCGGCCCGCGCTGCTGATCGCGGACGAGCCGACCACCGCGCTCGATGTCACGACCCAGCGTCAGATCCTGCGCCTGATCGACGATCTCCGGCGCGAGCGCGGCATGGGCGTGCTGCTGATCACCCACGATTTCGGCGTCGTCGCCGATGTCGCCGACCGCGTCGTGGTGCTACGCCATGGCAAGGTGGTCGAGCAGGGCACGGCCAGTGAGGTGCTGCGCAATCCGCAAGCCGCCTACACGCGCGAACTGATCGACGCGGTGCCGAAGGCGCGGCTTGCGGACATCCATGACACGATCGTGCGACCGGAGCCGCTGCTGGAAGTCGTCGGCCTGCAGAAGACCTTTCGGGTCAAGCGCGGCTGGTTGCAGCCGCCGCGTGAAGTCGTCGCCGCGGAAGGCATCTCGTTGACGCTCCACGAGGGCGAGACGCTGGCGGTCGTCGGCGAATCCGGCTCCGGCAAGTCCACGCTCGGGCGCATGATCATGCGGCTGACCGAGCCGGATGCCGGCGCCATCCGCTTCGGCGGCGCCGACCTCCGGCTGTTGCGTGGTGAAGCGTTGCGCCAGGCGCGGCGGCGGCTTCAGATCGTGTTCCAGGATCCGTTTGCCAGCCTCGATCCGCGCCAGAAGGTCGGCGATGCCATCGCGCGCGGGCCGATGGCCTACGGCACCTCGCGCGCCGAGGCGATGGCGCAGGCAAGGAAGCTGCTGGCACGGGTCGGATTGTCGGAGACCGCCGCGGATCGTTACCCGCACGAATTCTCGGGCGGCCAGCGGCAGCGCATCTGCATCGCGCGGGCGCTCGCGCTCAAGCCGCGGGTCTTGATCGCCGACGAGGCGGTGTCGGCGCTCGACATCTCGGTGCAGGCCCAGGTGCTGGCGCTGCTCGCCGAGCTGCGCCAGGAGATGCGGCTCGCGATGATCTTCATCACCCATGATTTGCGCATCGCCGCCGAGATCGCCGATCGCGTCATCGTGCTGCAGAAGGGGCGCATCGTCGAGGAAGGCACCACCGCCGAGGTCTTCACCGCGCCGCGCCAGGCCTATACGCGCGACCTGCTTGATGCGATTCCGGGCCGCGATTTCTTCGATCAGCCGGGCTTTGCGGCCGCGGCCGGCGCACGCCAGACGGCGAGGATCGATTCCGGCATCGACGCGGTGTAAACTAACAACAAAGGGAGGTTCGCTATGGGTCACGAGGGCGCAGGCGGCAAGCCGCCGGTCAAGTCGCAGGAGGGTCTTCGCGCGCATTTTGGGCAATTGAGCCCGCTTGCCGAGAAGAAGGTGCTCAACCATCTCGACAAGTTCTGCCGCGACTTCATCGCGCTGTCGCCGTTCCTGGTCATCGCCTCCAGCGACGGCAAGGGCCATGCCGACGCCAGCCCGCGCGGCGATGCGCCTGGCTTCGTCTCGGTGATCGACGACAAGACGCTGCTGATCCCGGACCGCCGCGGCAACAACCGCGTCGATACGTTCGGCAATATCCTGGCCTCGCCCGGGGTCGGCCTGATCTTCATGGTGCCGGGCATCAACGAGACCCTGCGGATCAATGGGCGGGCCGAGATTTCGCAGGAGCCGGGCCTTTTGACGCCGCTGACGGTGCAGAACGTCACGCCGATCATCGGCATCAAGCTGCATGTCGATGAGACCTACTTCCATTGCGGCAAGGCGCTGATGCGCGCAAAACTCTGGAATCCGGCCGCGCAGGTCGAGCGCCACAGCTTCCCGACGCTGGGACGGATCATCGCCGAGCAGACCGCGGCGGTCGAGGTCGAGGTCGCCGAGAAGACGATGGAAGAGGCCTATCGCACGCGGCTCTACTAGAACTTGATGAAACCAGATTGAATCGGACTAGCAGCGGACTCGTTACGCCGCTCCCGCTTGCGTTGTCATGAGAGGATGTGAGGCTATATCCCGGCCTAACGGCGTCATCGCCCGGCCTCGACCGGGCGATCCAGTACGCCGCGGCTCCTCGGTTCAAGCACTGCGGTCTCTGGAATACTGGATCACCCGCATGCGCGGGTGATGACACCATGCGCAATTGCGCACTAGGCAGGGACGACGTGTTGGACGAGCCGCAGACTCACATCATGATTTCGGAATAATGGAAAAGTACCGCTGAGTTGCCCGACGAGTCAAGCTGCCATGTCGAACGCCGGCGGCCGCCGGCTACTTTGCATGGGGTTGTTTTCGATATTTTGGCAGCGCGCCCGTGCGACGGCGGCCTGCGCGACTGCTGCCAAACCTGACCTCACTATGCTTTAGCGGCACCGCAGGCGAGGCGCGCCCCAGCTCACTCCGCCGCAGGCGAGATCACGCTCGGCGGGCCGGGCGGCCGCTTGGTCTGGTCGGTCGGGTGCTCGCTCGGGGTCAGCTCGTGGTCGGCATGTGAGACCACGAGCCGCTTGCCGAAGCGCCAGATCAAGCCGCCGATGTCGTCCATCACCATGAACATCGCCGGCACGAACACCAGCGACAGCACGGTCGAGAAGATCAGGCCGCCGATCACGGCGAGCGCCATCGGCGAGCGGAATTCGCCGCCGGCGCCGAACGCAAGGGCCGACGGCATCATGCCGGCGGCCATCGCGATCGTGGTCATCACGATCGGGCGGGCGCGCTTCATGCCGGCGTCGATCATGGCTTCCTCGCGGGCCTTGCCGTCGCGGATCGCCTCCACCGCGAATTCCACCAGCATGATGGCGTTCTTGGTGACGATGCCCATCAGCATCAGGATGCCGATCCACACCGGCGTCGTGAGCTGCTTGCCGGTCAGCAGCAGCGCGCCGATCGCGCCGCCGATCGAGAGCGGCAGCGAGAACAGGATGGTGATCGGCTGCAGGAAGGTGCCGAACAGCAGCACCAGCACGGCATAGACCATCATCAGGCCGGCGGTGATCGCGGTGGCGAAGCCGTCGGACAGCTCGGCGAGGCTCTCGGCGTCGCCGGACGGGCTGACTTTGACGCCCTTCGGCAGGCTCTTCATGACCGGGAGGTCGTAGATCAGCTTGGTGGCGTCGCCGAGCGCGGCATTGCCGACCAGATCGGCGGCGACGGTCGCCTGCCGCTCGCGGTCGTAGCGGTTGATGCTGGTCGGGCCCTGGTCGAGCTGGATGTCGGCCACGACGGACAGCGGTACGCCGCCACGCTCGCCGCGCTGGCCGAGCGGCACGCGCAGCTGCTCCAGCATCTGCAGGTCGCTGCGCGCATTGTCCTCGAGCTGGACACGGATCGGCACCTGGCGGTCGCCGGCGTCGAACTTGGCCAGCGCCGGGCCGACGTCGCCGATAGTGGCGACGCGGATGGTCTGCGACAGGCTCTCGGTCGAGACACCGAGCCGCGCCGCGAGTTCCGCGCGCGGACGGATGCGCAGCTCCGGCCGGTCGAGCGCGGTCTCCGAGATCACGTTGGCGATGATCGGGATCCGCTTCATCTGCGTCGCCAGTTCGCTCGCGACGTTGTTGACGATGTTGCTGTCGGTGCCGGTGACGACCAGCGAGATCGCGCGCAGGCCGTTCTCGTCGAGGAACCAGAACCTGATGTCAGGGACGTTCTCGAGCTCCTTGCCGATCGAAAGCTCGAGCTCGCGCTGGGTGATCTTGCGGTCGGCCTTCGGCGTGTAGTTGATGATCAGCGCGGCGCGGCGTACCTCCAGCGTGCCCGGCGGTACGCGGCCGCCGTCGACGAACACGCTGCGCACCTCGGGCCGCTTGCGCAGGCGCGCCACGATCTCCTCGGTGACCTTCTCGGTATAGGCAAGCTGCGAGCCCGGCGGCAGCTCCATTGCGAGCAGCGAGCGCGCGGTGTCCTGCGCCGGCAGGAAGCCCTGCGGCAGCAGCGTGATGCTCCAGATCGACGCGGCGAAGACCGCAAAGCCGATCAGCACGGTGATGTAATGGTGCTTCACCGACCAGGTGACGAGGCCGTGATAGCCGCGCAGGATGCGGCCGGGCGGCGGGTCGTCGTGGTCATGGTGCTTGAGGAAATACGCGGCCAGCACCGGCGTCACGAAACGCGCGGCGAGCAGCGAGAAGAACACCTGCACCGACACGGTGATGCCGAACTGTTTGAAGAACTGCCCGGCGATCCCGGACATGAAGCTCGCCGGCGCGAAGATCGCGATGATGGTGAGCGAGATCGCGATCACCGCAAGGCCGATCTCGTCGGCCGCTTCAAGTGCAGCACGATAGGGCGTCTTGCCCATCCGCATGTGGCGGACGATGTTCTCGATCTCGACGATGGCGTCGTCGACGAGAATGCCGGTCGACAACGTGATGGCGAGGAAGGAGACCAGGTTCAGCGAGAAGCCGAGCAGGTCCATCGCCCAGAACGCCGGGAAGATCGACAGCGGTAGCGAAACCGCGGCGATGATCGTGGCGCGCATATCGCGCAGGAAGAGCAGCACGATGATGACGGCGAGGATCGCGCCCTCGAACAAGGTCGAGATCGCGGCCTCGTAATTGCCCTTGGTGAACTCGACCGAGGTGTCGATCAGCTTGAGGTCGACGTCGGGATAGGCAATTTTCAGGGCGTCGATCCGCTTCTGCACCGCGGCCGCGACGACGACGTCGCTGGCCCCCTTGGAACGCTTGATACCGAGCGCCACCACCGGCTCGCCGTTGAAGCGGGCGAAGGTGCGCCGGTCGGCGATGGTGTCGGTGACGGTGCCGAGATCGTCGAGCCGGATCTCGCCGCCGCCGAACAGCGGAATCATGGTGCCGGCGAGCTCGTTCAGCGTCTTGGCGCCGGCCAGCGTGCGGATCGCCTGGTCGTTCTTACCGATCTCGGCGCGGCCGCCGGCGACGTCGACATTGGTGCCGCGCAGGATCTGGCTGACATTGACCGCGGTGAGCCCGACCGCCTGCAGCTTGTCGGGATCGAGCGAGACCAGGATCTCGCGCTCGACACCGCCGATGCGCTCGACCTGGGCGACGCCGCGCACACCCTGCAGCGCGCGCTTGACCACGTCGTCGACAAAGTAAGAGAGCTGCTCCGGCGTCTTGCCAGGCGAGATCGCAGCGTACGTCACGATCGGCAGGCCGATCACGTCGACGCGCTGGATCAACGGCTCGGTGACGTTTTGCGGCAGGTTGGCGCGTACCCGCGTCACCGCGTCCTTGACGTCGTTGAGCGCGCGGTCGGTGTTGGTCTCCAGCGCGAACTGGATCGTGGTCACCGACAGGCCGTCGGTGATCGAGGACGAGATATGGCGCACGCCCTCGACGCCGGAGACGCCGTCCTCGATCGTCTTGGTGACCTGCGATTCAAGTTCCGAGGGCGCTGCGCCGAATTGCGAGACCGCGACCGAGATCACCGGAATGTCAGCGCTCGGCAGCCGCGTCACGGCGAGCTTGGTGAAGGAGACCCAGCCCAGCACCAGCAGGATGATCGAGAAGACGATCGAGGGAAGCGGGTTCCGGATCGACCAAGCCGAGATGTTCAAAGCCATTAGCGTGCCCGAATTAGCGTGATCGCGTGCGATCGAGTTCGTCGGCGAACATGGTCTTGATCTGGTCGCCATCATGCAGCGAGGTGCCAGCATCGGCCACGACGATTTCGCCGACGTCGAGGCCTTCAAGGATTTCGGTCGAGGTGTCGGACGTCAGCCCGACGCGCACCCTGCGGGTCTCGACCGTGTTGCCCTTCACGACTTGCAGGGTCAGGCGGTCGATCGCGGTGCGTGGCACCGCGACGCCGCAGGAGCGCTTGGCGTCTATATTGGCGCGCGCGAACATGCCGACCTTCAGCGTCGGATTGTTGTTGATGGTGATGCGGACGTGCCCGAGCTGGGTGGCGCGGTCGATCTGCGGCGAGATCTGGCGGACCTTGCCGACAATATCGGGCGCGTCGTCGCGGCTGATCCGGACATTGGCGCCGGGATTGAGCTTCAGGAGCTGGAAGCCCGGCACCTCGGCGTCGAGCTCGATCTCGTTGTTGACGGAGATCTTGAACATCGGCGGAGCCTGCGGCGAGGCCGGAGCGCCGGGCGCGGTGCGCACCTCGGTGACGAGGCCAGCGGCCGGCGCGCGCAGCACGATCGGCTTGGCATTGCCCTGCGCCGCCTGCTGCGGCGGCGGGGTCAACCGCGCCAGTTCCTGGTTCTCGGTCACGGTGTCACCCTCGCGGACCAGCACGTCGGTGACCTTGGAGCCGTCCTGGTCGACATTCACCTGCGCCTCGCGGCGCGGCACGATAAAGCCGGTGACGCGGACCATGTCGGAGAAGCAGGCATTGGTCGACTTCGTCACCACGACCAGCGCCTGGCCCGGCGTCTCCTTCTCCTCCGGATGGGAGCGGTGCTCGAACGCGTAATAGGCGATAGCCAGCGCGAGGAAAACCACCGTGCTGAGCGCAGGCTTGAGGTATTGGGAAAAATTCATCGCCTGATCAATCCAGAGCTTGGCGCGTATCGACAGTGATCGTCTTGGGCGCTCGTCGAAGTCTCTTCTCGCCGTCGTATTGTGTGGGCATCGGAAAGGTCGGGGTCCATTGTTCCGGATCATGCCCTGATGTCATGTGAGGCGGGTCACCTGTGGGCCGCCTTGGGGCTCGGCCCTAAAGCAAATGCGCCCCGCCGGGGTGCGGGACGCATTGTAACCTCAAAAAGGGGCCACGCCACCGCCCATCACTTGGCGGCGGTGTCCTTGTTTTCCATGTTCACGACCTGCACGCGCCGGTTGATGTCCGCCATCGGGTGGCTCGGGTCCTTCAACTTGCTCTTGCCATAGCCGACGGTGACGAGATCGGTGCCGTTGATGCCATATTTGTCGACCAGATAGCGCTTGATGGCGTCGGCGCGGCGCTCGGAGAGGCCCTGATTGTAGTCCTCGCCACCGGCGGCGTCGGTGTGGCCGGCGACCACGAAGGTCGAGCCCTTCAGGTCCTGGTTGGTCAAGGCGCGGCCGAGCGCCTGCACCGATGGCAGCGACTTCGCGCTGATGTCGGCGGAGTTGTAGTCGAAGTTGATCTCGAGATCGATCTTCGGCTTGTCCTGCACGATGGTCGCGATTTCCTCGCGCTCAGTCGAGGACAGTGAGCGGGTCGCGCGGCCGCGGACGCTCTTCACGAATTTGGCCTGGTCGGCGTTCAGCCCGGGCGAGGTCTGCGGGCCGGCCGAAAGGCCGCGGGTCAGCGGCTTCTTCTCGGGCGTCAGCGCTTTGATGATCTGATCCTCGGTGACGTCACCAGCGCGGGCGGCCGCCATGCCGAACGACAGCACGGCGCCGACGGTCGCGATTGAAAGGATCGCGGCCCTTGCCGACGGCTTGAACATTTCGGTCCCTCCTGCGCCGGCTGGCGCGGTTCCATGCAACTCTTCGGATTGATCGCGGGCATCGCTGCCCGGCACGCACCCTCTGATTAGTCGCGCAATTTCATCAGTGGTTCGAGCCGCGGACAGGCCTCGTTCATTTGTCACTGCACGCCGTAGTCGGCGAATTCCTTGACGATGTTCGGGTCCATCGCCTTGGCGTTGGCGATGTCGAGATCGCCTTCCGCGACCGCGCCGTTGCGCTTCTTGGCAAGGCCGCGCCCGTACAGCGACGAGGTCAGCCGCGGGTTGATCTTCAGCGCGGCGTCGAAATCGGCGATGGCGTTCTTGTTCTGCCCGCCCTTCAGGTTCATCAGCCCGCGGCTGTCGAGCGCATCGACGAAATTCGGGCGCAGCCGCAGCGCCTCGTTGCAGTCCTTCAGCGCCGCCTGCAGGTCGCCGATCACGGTGCGGACCCAGCAGCGGTTGTTATAGGCCTCGACATCCTTCGGGTTCAGCCGCAGCGAATTGGTGAAGTCCTTCACCGCGAGGTCGTAGGCGCCCTTACTGGCAAAGACCTGGCCGCGGCGATACAGCGCAGCCGCGTCATCCGGGTTCTTGTCGAGCTTTTCGTTCAGGCCCTTGATCGTCGGATCATCCGCGAGCACGGGCGAATTGCTCGGGGCCGGCGTGGGCTGGATCACCACCGGCGGCGGAGGCGCGGGTGGCGGCAGCGCGATCTCGGGCGCTTTTGGCGCAGGC
>NZ_JACMYP010000203.1 GCF_020889705.1 Bradyrhizobium altum
AGCTGCAGCAGCACGGCCGCGCCGGGCTCCAGCACATCGCGGTACTGCGCGAGGCCCTCGGAGAACAAGACCGCCTCGAAATGGCCGGTCGGATCCGACAGGCCCATGATGCCCATCTTGTTGCCGGTCTTGGTGCGCCGCTCCATGCGCGACACCACGGTTGCCGCGACCTTGCCTGCCGTCGCGCCGGTCTTCACCGCACGGGAGAATTCCGCCCAGGATTGCACGCGCAGCCGCTTCAGCGCGGTCGCATAGTCGTCGAGCGGATGACCCGACAGGAAGAAGCCGATCGCATCATATTCGCGCCGCAGCCGGTCCGCGGGCAGCCATGGCTCGACCTGCGGCAGCATGATGCTCGGTGCATCCGGCGCGCTGCCGAACATGTCGTTCTGGCCCGAGGTTGCCGCCTCGTGGCTGCGCTGGCACGCCGCGAGGATCGCGTCGGCGCCGGCGAAAACGCGGGCCCGGTTCGGGTCCAGCGTGTCGAACGCACCGGCCGCCGCAAGGCTTTCGATGATCCGCTTGTTGACGGCGCGCGGGCTCACCCTTGCTGCGAAATCGGCGAGCGAGGTGAAGGCGCCCTTCTTGTTGCGCTCCTCGATGATCTGCTCCACCGCCTGGATGCCGACGCCCTTCAGCGCGGCGAGCGCGTAGTAGATCGTGTTGCCGCTGACCTCAAAGGTCGGGCCGGAGCGATTGATGTTGGGCGCTTCGACCTTGATGCCGAGCCGCTGCGCCTCGGAGCGGAATTCGGAAAGCTTGTCGGTGTTGTTGAGTTCGAGCGTCATCGACGCCGCCAAGAACTCGACCGGATAATGCGCCTTCATGTAGGCGGTGTGGTACGACACCAGCGCATAGGCCGCAGCGTGGCTCTTGTTGAAGCCGTAGTCGGCGAACTTGGCGAGCAGCTCGAAGATCGTCTCCGCCTGCCCCTTCGGCACAGAGTTCTTCATCGCGCCGGCGACGAAGATGTCGCGCTGCTTGTCCATCTCGGCGCGGATCTTCTTGCCCATCGCGCGGCGCAGCAGGTCGGCCTGGCCGAGCGAATAGCCCGCCATCTGCTGCGCGATCTGCATCACCTGTTCCTGGTAGATGATGACTCCGAAGGTCTCCTTCAGGATCGGCTCCAGGATCGGGTGCAGATATTCCGACTCCTCATCGCCGTGCTTGCGCGCGCAATAGGTCGGGATGTTCGCCATCGGGCCCGGGCGATACAGCGCGACCAGCGCGATGATGTCCTCGAAGCGGTCCGGCCGCATGTCAATCAGCGCGCGCCGCATGCCCTGGCTTTCCACCTGGAACACGCCGACGACGTCGCCCCGGGCCAGCATCCGGTAACTCGGTGCATCGTCGATCGGCAGCGTCGCGAGGTCGACATGAACGTCGCGCTGCTTGAGCAGCTTGACCGCGACATCGAGCACGGTCAGCGTCTTCAGGCCGAGGAAGTCGAACTTCACGAGGCCGGCCGGCTCGACCCATTTCATGTTGAACTGGGTGACCGGCATGTCCGATTTCGGATCGCGGTACATCGGCACCAGCTCGCTCAGCGGCCGGTCGCCGATCACGATACCGGCGGCGTGGGTCGAGGCGTGGCGGGTCAGGCCCTCGAGGCGCTGCGCGATGTCGAACGCACGCGCCACCACTGGATCCTCATCGCGGAACGCCTGCAGCTTGGGCTCGCCTTCGATCGCCTGCGCCAGCGTCACGGGAGCCGCGGGATTTTGCGGCACCAGCTTGGTCAGCTTGTCGACCTGCCCGTACGGCATCTGCAGCACGCGCCCGACGTCGCGCAGCACGCCGCGCGCCTGCAGTGTACCGAAGGTGATGATCTGCGCCACCTGGTCGCGGCCGTAGCGTTCCTGCACGTACTGGATCACCTCGCCGCGGCGGTCCTGGCAGAAGTCGATGTCGAAGTCCGGCATCGAGACGCGTTCGGGATTGAGGAAGCGCTCGAACAGCAGGGCGAAGCGCATCGGATCGAGGTCGGTGATGGTGAGCACCCAGGCGACCAGTGAGCCGGCACCGGAGCCGCGGCCCGGTCCGACCGGAATGCCCTGCGCCTTCGCCCATTTGATGAAGTCCGAGACGATCAGGAAGTAGCCCGCATATTTCATGCGGGTGATGACGTCGAGCTCGAAAGCCAGTCGCTTGCTGTAGTCCTCCTCGGTCATTCCCGGCGAGAGACCGTGCACCCGCAGGCGGTTGGCGAGCCCCTCCTCGGCCTGGCGCTTCAGCTCGGCGGCTTCGTCCGCGGCGGCATCGGAGCTGGCGGCGGCACCGACCGTGAAGAACGGCAGGATCGGCTTGCGGGTCTTCGGACGGAACGAGCAGCGCTCGGCGATCTCCACCGTCGAGGCCAGCGCCTCCGGAATATCGGCAAACAGCACCGCCATTTCCGCACGGGTCTTGAAGCGGTGATCGGGGGTCAATTGCTCGCGGTTGGTCTCGGCGATCAAGTGGCCGCCGGCAATGCACAGCAGCGCATCATGCGATTCGTAGTCGTCACTGCTGGCGAAATACGGCTCGTTGGTCGCAACCAGCGGCAGGCCCTTGCTGTAGGCGAGATCGATCAGGCCGCCCTCGGTGCGGCGCTCCTTGTCGATGCCGTGGCGTTGCAATTCGATGTAGAGACGATCGCCGAACAGGCTCGCGAGGCGTTCGCAGCGGGTGGCGGCCAGCGCGGCCTGCTCGGCGCGCAGCGCCAGCGCGATCGGCCCGTCGGGACCACCGGTCAGCGCGATCAGATCCTCGGCGTCGTCGGTGAGCCAGTCGAGCTTGATGTGCGGGGTCTGGTTGACCGGTGTCTCCAGGAACGCCCGCGAGTTCAGCCGCATCAAGCTGCGGTAGCCGCGCTCGCGGGCTGCCAGCAGCACGATTCGCGTCGGCCCCGTCGTCGCCAGGATGCTCCGCGTATTGGGGTCGACATCGCCGAAATCCACCGCCAGCTCGCAACCGACGATCGGCTGGATGCCATAGCCGGCCATCTTGTCGGAGAATTCCAGCGCCCCGAACATGTTGTCGGTGTCGGTGAGCGCCAGCGCCGGCTGGCGGTCGGCCTTGGCGAGCTCGCCGAGCTTGGCGATCTTGATCGAGCCCTTCAGCAGC
This sequence comes from Bradyrhizobium altum, assembly GCF_020889705.1. Classification (GTDB taxonomy): domain Bacteria; phylum Pseudomonadota; class Alphaproteobacteria; order Rhizobiales; family Xanthobacteraceae; genus Bradyrhizobium; species Bradyrhizobium altum. The sequence goes on from NZ_JACMYP010000203.1 coordinate 3,106, forward strand.
GAATAGGCGGAATGGACGTGAAGATGAACGAATCCGGCATTCGGCATGGCTGCTCGGGGGTCTCTTGAACTCAGGGATGGCGCGAGTGCCCAAGCCGGAGCTCGAAAGCATCAGACCCGACTCGCATCCCCATCGTGGGGCCTCGGCCCTGCCAAGTCCACGCCGAACGCGGCGTGGCGGCAGGGCGTCCCGCTTTTCCCCAGAAGCAACCTATGCCCCTGTCCTCGCGGGCACATTTCAGAACTGGGTGATCAGCTGGGCCCAAACCGCGATCATCCCGACGAACAGCGTGATCGATGCCAGCGCTGCAGCTTCCTGCACGAAAATCTTCAACATGGCCGCTCTCCCTGAACTGGAACGTATGCAGAACATTGTTCCTTTTTTGTTCTGGAGTCAAGCGGAGGGTAGTGGGTCAGTTTGAAAGCTGACCGCGAAAGAAAGGGCTTGGTTAATCGAGGAAGGAGAGACCCGCTCAACCGCAGCGGGGTCTTTACCCCCTTCCTCTGGCGTAGGATCACGGTCGGGCGTTTCGCCTGTGGCGATATCAATGATCCGCTTGGGGTCTCCAGAGGCCCTAGGGGTCATTTGTGCGATTTTTTGTGCGTCACGGCGATTTGGACGACATCATCGTCATCAGCATCGAAGGTCAAATAACCAATGGCCATCCATCCGGCGCACACACCGAAAATGATCAAGGCAGCTTTTAGCCACTGTCCCATGGGAGCAAATATGCTCCCGGGGCCGGTTATTTTCCATCCCCGCCGACCGCCATAATCAAACTGCCCCCACTACCAAAGCGAGCCCCGCAATGCCCGTGCTGCCTTCCTGGCTGATAGCTAATCCGCCAGCCCAACAAAAAACCCCGGGCCGAAGCCCGGGGTTTTCGATGCCGCTTGGATCAAGCGAGCGATCAGTAACGCGCGATGATCGGGCCACCGAACTTGTAGTTCAGACGGCCGAGGACCATGTCGGTGTCGCCACCGGTGTGGAAGCCGGTCACGCCGACGCCAGCCGGGGTCACGAAGGTCGCACCGTGCGTGTCTTCGAAGATGTGGTTGTATTCGACGCCGAGCGACCAGCCCTGAGCGAAGGCGAATTCGAGGCCAACGCCGACCGTCGGGCTCCAACGGGTGTCGTAGCCGGTCGAGGACGCCAGCGCGCCGCCCGGTGCCAGGAACTGGTAGTTGCGATCGGTGACCGCAGCACCGCCCTTGGCATACAGCAGGACGTTGTTCCAGGCGTAGCCGATCTGACCGGTGAACAGGCCGAACGCATCGGTCTTCGAGCGAACGACGCCGCCCGGGACGACCAAGTTGCCAGTGCTGCCCTTGAAGTCAGCCCAGTTGCCCTGAGCTTCCAGACCGAACACCCAGCCGCCGGTCTGCCAGCGGTAGCCGACCTGGCCACCGATGGTGCCGCCGTTGGCGTCATAGCTGCCGACGCTGCCGAGGCCGTCAACCGAACGGTTGTCGTGGCTCTGGCCCCAACCACCGTTGATACCGATGTAGAAGCCGGTCCAATCATAAACAGCGGCAACCATGGGCGGCGGAGCCTTCGTGTAAGGGCGAGCCGCGAGGTCAGCCGCAGAGGCAGCGGTCGCGCTGAGCGCGAGCAGGCTGGCGGTGACAAGCAAAATCTTTTTCATTTTCCCGTTCCAACTTTTTCTACAGGCCCCCAAGGCCGCGAGACACCGTCATAGCAGCCCCCGTCGGAATTGCTGTAACTTCGCTGCAACAGGCAGGCCCAAACGACTTCGCTCAAATTTGAAGTTAATACTGCGTTACAAGCACTTCCTGGAACTTTCGCCACATAGCTGCCGCACAATCTTCACAATTCAAAACTGCGTGCGCCGCTGCGCGCAAGATCGTGTTGACCGGAACCGGCTTGTCCGATTTGGATCGTCGCCGGGATCGAATCTTCGCAGCGATAAGGAATGCACATGCGGACGATGATTCTTGCTGCTGCGGCGTCTGTGGTCGCGCTCGCTACGCTTGGCACGGCGCCCTCCCATGCCGTCGGCGTGCGCTACCCGTTCTGCATCCAGGGCGACCGCTATCCAGGTCTCAGCAACTGCTCCTATCCGTCCTATGAGGCCTGCCTGGCCACCGCCTCCGGCATCGGACAGAACTGCATCGCCAACCCCTATTATGCCGGCGACAACGACCCGCGCTCCTATCTGCACGTCGCCCCGCGCAACCGCCGTGAGGGCAACTTCTTCAACCTGTTCTTCGGTTCTGATTGAATCTGATCGGCAGGAGGTTCTGATGCGCCGCCTGATTCCGGCACTCTTGGCCCTGGGCACCGGCGCCGCCGCTCCGGCCGGTGCCCAGCGATACGATTCAACCTCGCCGGTCTGCAAAGCCAATTACCAACGGGGCGGCCCGCAGATCGAGTGCGGCTACACGTCGCTGGAGCAATGCCAGGCTTCGGCGGCCGGCCTGCCCGCGTCGTGCATCAACAACCCCTATTATGCCGGGCCGCCGGCTGGCCGGCCGAAGGAACCTCGCAGGGCACGCCGCCCGACCTATTGAGCGTGCGAGCCCTTGGCGGCGCGATCGAGGCGGGGCGGAAAAGCCTTGTAGGTTTCGGGCTTTGAGGAGCGTTCTTCGCGCGAACCGTTAGCCAGTTCACGCGAGAGAGTTCTATTCGAGCTCGACGACCTGTCCGTTCGACAACGACACCCGGCGATCCATCCGTGCGGCGAGATCCATGTTGTGGGTCGCGATCAGCATCGCGACCCGGGTCGCCTTCACGAGCTGCATCAGCGCGTTGAAGACGTGATCGGCCGTCCCCGGATCCAGATTCCCGGTCGGCTCGTCCGCAAACAGCACTCGCGGTGCGTTGGCAACCGCGCGCGCGATCGCCACACGCTGCTGTTCGCCGCCCGAGAGCTCGGCCGGACGATGGGTGATACGGTCGCCAAGCCCGAGATAGGCCAGGATCTCGGTCGCCCGTTTCACGGTTTCGGAGCGCTTGAGGCCACGAATCATCTGCGGCAGCATGACGTTCTCGAGCGCCGAGAACTCCGGCAGCAGCCGGTGCGACTGATAGACGAAGCCGATATCGGAGCGGCGAATCTGCGTGCGGTCGACGTCGGACATCTGCGAGGTCGGCGTGCCCGCGACATACACCTCACCCTCATCGGGACTCTCGAGCAGGCCCGCGATGTGCAGCAGCGTCGACTTGCCGGATCCCGACGGCGCCACCAGCGCCACCGATTGACCGGGCCACAGCGCCAGCTTGGCGCCGTTCAGAATCGTCAGCGTCGCTTCGCCCTGCCTGTATTCCCGCTTGATATCATGAAGATAGACAACCGGTACGTCTTCCGCCCCCTCAGCCATGTGCGCTCCCTATTCGTACCGGAGCGCTTCGACCGGATCGAGGCGCGCGGCGCGCCACGACGGGTAGAGCGTCGCGAGGAAGGACAGCGTCAGCGCCATGATCACGACGGCGAGCGTCTCGCCGAAATCGACCTCAGCCGGCAGCTTGGAGAGGAAATACAGTTCCGGCGAGAACAGTTCGGTGTTGGTGAGCCATGACAGGAACTGCCTGATCGATTCGATGTTCAGGCAGATCAGCATGCCGACCGCAAAGCCGGTCAGCGTTCCGACCACGCCGATCGAGGCGCCGGTGATCAGGAAGATCCGCATGATCGAGCCCTGCGAGGCCCCCATCGTGCGCAGGATCGCGATGTCCTGGCCCTTGTCCTTCACCAGCATGATCAGCCCGGAGACGATGTTGAGCGCCGCGACCAGCACGATCATGGTCAGGATCAGGAACATCACGTTGCGTTCGACCTGCAACGCGTTGAAGAAGGTCGAATTGCGCTGCCGCCAGTCGACCAGGAAGACCGGCCGCCCGGCCGCCTCCGTCACCAGCTTGCGGTAGGTGTCGATCTTGTCCGGATTGGTGGTGAACACCTCGATCGAGGACACGTCGTTGTTGCGGTTGAAATAGGCCTGCGCCTCGGCCAGCGGCATGAACACGAAAGTCGAATCGTATTCCGACATGCCGATCTCGAACACCGCCGTGATCTTGTAGGGCTTGATGCGCGGCGTGGTGCCCATCGGCGTCACCGCGCCCTTCGGCGAGACCAGCGTGATCATGTCACCGGCGTGCAGCGAGAGCTGGTCGGCAAGCCGGCGGCCGATCGCAACCCCCTGCCCCTCGTCGAAGCCCTCGAGCGTGCCCTGCTTGATGTTCTTGGCGATCGAGGTGAGGTTGTTGAGATCGTCGGCGCGAATGCCGCGGATGAAGACGCCGGCCGCGTTGAACGGCGATGAGCCGAGCCCCTGTCCGTCCACGACGGGCGCAGCCAGACGGATGCCCTGCACCTGGCTAATGCGGTCGGCGACGTCCTTCCAGTCGGTCAGCGGCGATTCCAGTGGCTGCACCAGAAGGTGGCCGTTGAGGCCGAGGATCTTGTCGAGCAGCTCCTTGCGGAAGCCGTTCATGACGGCCATCACCACGATCAGCGTCGCAACGCCGAGCATGATGCCGAGGAACGAAAAGCCGGCGATGACCGAAATGAACCCTTCCTTGCGGCGCGCGCGCAGATAGCGTCCGGACAGCAGCCATTCGAATGGCGCAAAAGGCGGGGTACGGACTGGCTCGTTCATGGTCTCATCCATCTCTCGATAATCCCATGATTCGGGTCAAATGTGGCCGGATTACCCCGCCGATAGATACGGCGTGAATAAACTTTAACCCGCGAGCTTCGCGACCACGTCCGCGGGGCTCATGTTCTCGCGTGAACCGTCGCTGCGGCGCTTCACCTCGACCTTGCCTTCCGCGAGCCCCTTGGGCCCAACGAGAATCTGCCAGGGGATACCGATCAGATCGGCCGCGGCGAACTTGGCGCCGGCGCGCTGATCGGTGTCGTCGTAGAGCACATCGACGCCCTTCGCCGAGAGCTCGCGATAGAGCTGCTCGCAAGCGCCGTCGACAGCGGCATCGCCCTGCTTGAGGTTGAGGATCGCGGCACGGAACGGCGCGACCGCCTCGGGCCATTTGATGCCGGCATCATCGTGACAGGCCTCGATGATCGCGCCGACCAGACGCGACACGCCGACACCGTAGGAGCCGCCATGGATCGGCACGTCGACGCCATCGGGCCCCGCCACCATCGCCTTCATGGTGTCGGAATATTTGGTGCCGAAATAGAAGATCTGGCCGACCTCGATACCGCGGGTGTTGAGCCGCTTTGCCTCGGGCACTTCCTGTTCGAAGCGCGCGGCCTCGTGGACGTCCTCGGTCGCAGCATAGACCGAGGTCCACTGCTTGATGATCGGCGTGAGGTCGCCGTCATAGTCGACGTCCTCGCCCGGCACCGGCAGGTCCAGCACGTCGCGGTTGATGAAGACGCCGGACTCGCCGGTCTCCGCGAGCACGATGAACTCGTGGCTGAGGTCGCCGCCGATCGGACCGGTCTCGGCACGCATCGGGATCGCCTTCAAGCCCATCCGCGCAAAGGTGCGCAAATACGCAACGAACATCTTGTTGTAGGAGCGCCGCGCGCCAGCCTCGTCGAGGTCGAACGAATAGGCGTCCTTCATCAGGAATTCGCGGCCGCGCATCACGCCGAAACGCGGACGCTGTTCGTCGCGGAACTTCCACTGGATGTGGTAGAGATTGAGCGGCAGGCTCTTGTAGGACTTGACGTAGGAGCGGAAGATCTCCGTGATCATTTCCTCGTTGGTCGGCCCGTACAACAGCTCACGCTTGTGACGATCGAGGATGCGCAGCATCTCCGGGCCATAGGCGTCGTAGCGGCCGCTTTCGCGCCAGAGGTCGGCGAGTTGCAGCGTCGGCATCAACAGCTCGAGCGCACCGGCGCGGTCCTGCTCCTCGCGCACGATCTGCTCGATCTTCTTCAGCACCCGGAAGCCGAGCGGCAGCCAGGCATAGATGCCGGCGGCCTCCTGCCGCATCATGCCCGCGCGCAGCATCAGCCGATGCGAGACGATCTCCGCCTCTTTCGGGTTTTCTTTCAGGATGGGCAGGAAAAACCGCGACAATCGCATGGCGTTACTCGGGAATCAGGAAAGCGTGGGAAGAGCAGCAGTGAAACCGGATCGGCTGTGAAAACACAAGGCCGCCAAATGACAAAAACCCTTCAAATCAGGCGATTTTCCGCCATTTCAGCGAATTGCGTCCCGCCGGCGTGCCCGGCGCGCCGATCGTGCGTTTACCTGACCTCGAAATCGTCTTCCAGCGTCACTTTCTTGAAATCTGTCACCAGTGCGTCGATCCGCATGTGCCAGCGGCCCGGGATCGGCAACGGCACCTTCTTCACGTGCCAATAGCCGTCGGGACCCAGCGCGGCGCTGCGTTCCAACGGCTCGATGCCGCGATCCGGCAGGCTCAGCGTCAGTGTCGCCTCCTTGGCCGCGAACGGGCTCGCATCGCCGTTCATCAGCTGCAGCACAAAGTCATTCTGCCCGACCTTGCCCGGCGCGATCAGCACCTGAAACATCGCGGCATCGGTGTGGGTGTGCACCGCAAGCGGAACGTCGTCTGACATTGCCAGCACGCGCGGCGGCGGCGTGAAGCGCCACAGCGCGACGAGACCGAGGATGGCGATCATGAGCACGAACTCGAGCGCTATCGAGCGCTGCAGCGGCCGCGTGCGGTGAAATTCGCGCGCGATCGCCGGCGTGAACACCAGCCGGTTCAGCGCAGCGAGCGTGAGCAACAGCGACACCAGCGCAAGTTTCGCGAGGAGGATGTTGCCGTATCCGGTGTCGATCAGTGCGCCAAAGCTTTCGAGCTGAACGACAGCGAGTGTCAGGCCGGACAAGGCGATCAACGCGACGACCGGCACCGCAAGCGTCGAAAAGCGCCGCAGCACCCGCAGCAGCGAATTCTTGCGCTGCCAGGCCAGCACCGCCAGCGGCCCGAGTGCGCCCATCCAAAACGCCAAACCAACGCCATGGATGAACAGCGCGGTCCGCGTCAGCCATTGCGGAGAGGCGGTGGCGGCATGGCCGCTGACCGAAAGCGACAGCCCGACACAGATCATTGCGATCGCGGTGCGGATCCAGGCCGCGCTGAACGACGGACTGCGCCAGGCCATCGCCGCGATCAACACCGCGGCAATCGCGAGCAGCAGGGCGGGAAACAGGCTGGTGCCGGCGGCGCTGGCCCATGCCGCCCATGTCAGGACGCCCGTGATCGGCAGGTTCAGCAGGTCGACGCCCTGCAAGCCAAGCGAGGCGACCGCGCCAATGAGGCCGATCGCCAGCGACCACATGATCAGCCGTTCGCCGGCCGGGCCCTGCCCGATCCAGGCGGCAAAGAACACACCGCCGACGCCGGCAAACAGCCCGAGATAGAGCCCGAGCCGTGCCAGCCAGATCAGCGCATGCAGCACGCCATCGCCGGCCGGCGCCGCCGAGCCGGTGACGACGCCGATCGAGAACAAGAGCGAACCCGCAACCGGATGGCCGTCCTGCGAGACCACGCGATAGCTGACCACCTGCGTGCCCTGAGGCAAGTCGGCCGGCAGGGTCACCATCACCGATTGATCGACGGCGCGGATCGCGACGTCGCGCGGCTTGCCCGCAGCGTCGAGCAGGCTGACCGCGGTCGGCGCCACCGCTTCGTTGAAGCGGAGCACCACTGTCTTCGGTGCCTCCGTCACCACGCTGCCATCCGCAGGTTCAGCGGCGATCAGGACGGCATGCGCATGGGCCGAGGTCGCAAGACACAGCGCCAACAGCAGCGCAGCCAAGCCTGTTACAACAAGACTTGCGACCGCCCGCACGGCTTACGACTTCGGCAGCAGCTTGACGCCGGGCGCCGGCGTCTTACTGCCGTGGTCGTGCCCGCCGCCCTGCCCCTCGGCCGGAACATCGATCCAGCGGCTGACGCCCTGTTCGCATTCCTGCACGACGGGAAAATACAACGTGGTGTTCGGCTTCAGCGTATCGGTGAGAAACGTCTGCATCACGAACTCGTCGTAGTTCTGGTCGGAGAGCTTGCCACCGCTCCAGGCGACTTCCTTCACGCCCTCGGCGAGCTCGGCGCCGTGATAGTCGTATTGGGCGGCATATTTGCCGGTGACCGTATCAAGGGTCCAGCCGGGCTTCGGCATCGGCTTGACCCCGATCACGCCTTCCGGAATCTGCACGCGGATCTTGATCGTCGCCGATCCCGCACAGCCATGCGGCACGGCGAAAACCGCCTTGTAATACGAACCGACCGGCGCCTGCTTTCCTTCAAGCGTGATGTGTGCGGCGACCGGCGAAGCTGCGAGCAGCGCCGCCGTTGCGATGAGGAGCGTGGTTGATCGCATGGCTCCCTCACATCTTCTTCATGTCCATGTGACCGGAATGGTCGCCATGGCCGGAGTGATCGCTGCCACCCGGCGCCTGCGCACCGACGGCCTGGACGTCCAGCGAGACCGAGACCTTGCCGGCCTTCTCGAATTCGAGCGTGACCGGCACCTTGTCGCCCTGCTTCAGCGGATTCTTCAGATCGAACATCATCAGGTGATAGCCGCCGGGTGCGAGCTTCACGGTCTTGCCCGGCTCGATGGTCAGTCCCTTGTCGAGCGCACGCATCTTCATGACGCCATTGTCCATCGACATTTCGTGGACCTCGATCTTGCCGGCGACGTCGCCCGAGCCTGAAACCAGCCGGTCGGGCGTCGTCCCCTTGTTCTCGATCGTCAGATAGCCGCCGCCGATCTTGGCGCCGTTCGGCGTGGCGCGCGTCCACGCCTGGGTGATGACGAGGTCGCCGGCCTTGACGTCCTCCGCGCGTACGGACGTAGACACGAGCGCAGTCAGCGTCGTGAGGGCGAGGATGCGAGAGAACGATTTCATGGTGACGGCTTCCTTTCAGATTGAAGTAGTTGTGCTATCGGATTGTTGCGGTCTGGGCCTCAGACCATTTGTTCAGATCGGCGATCTCGGCCGATCCCTCGATCGTCGTGATCGTTCCGTCACGGGCAATCAGCATGGTTCGCGGGATATCACCTTGCCACGCCGGATCGATCTCAAACCTCAATCGCTCGGCAAAGCCGTCGCCAAAAATCCAGTTTTCGGCGGAAGCGAGCCCGGCGTGATCGAGCATCGATCGCGTCGCCTCGGGAAGGTTCGGAACCAAATCCGCGCTGATCGTGACGACGTCGACATCGGGATGATCCTTCATGAACTGGCCAAGCTGCGGTAGTTCGACCTTGCATGGTCCGCAGGTCACGCCCCAAAAGTGCACGAGGGTCGGATGACCGGCATGCGCATGCAGCAGCTTCTGCCAGCTGCCGCGTTCGAACGCCTTCGGCGCGCCCTCGCCCGCCGCCAGTGCGGACGGCAGCGTTGCGAGCAGGACAAGAGCAGCGAGCAAATGACGTTTCATGGTTCGCCCTCGATCGCTTGAAAATGGTAGCCGTCGGCCTTCGTCATCCACGACAGGTAGGTCTGCCGACTGTCCGAGACCAGCAGCGGATGGTCGGAGCTGTCGGCGGTGTCGGCGATATCAGTGGGCTTCGACCATGTCGCACCATCGTCGTGCGATGTCATCAGATGGATCGATGTCTTCTGCCCGTCGAACTCCTTCCACGCCATTACAAGCCCCAGCGGCCCGGCGGCGATCTGCGGCCGTGACGGGCCGCGGTTCGGCTGACCGATCTGAAGCGGATCGGAGAAGGTTTTGCCGCCGTCGCGTGACCGCGCATAGAACAATCCCTTGCGCGCCTTTCCGTTGGTGTACCACGTCACGTGGTAGGTTCCTGCGGGCGAAATGGTCAGGCTCGGACCGTGGTGGGGGCATGCCGCGATCTGCCAGTCGTCGCTGCTCACCCGATGCACCTCGCCGGGCGTAGCCAGATCGTTGAATGTCACGATCGCATGGTCGCGCACGCCGCCTTCGAAAATATTCCGGAACACGACCACCGGATGGCCGGCACCATCGAACGCCAGGGCGAGACGGCAGCATTCGCAGGTGTTGTCGGCCACGAGCCGCGCATCGGAATAGGTCGCGCCGCCATCTTTCGAGGTCGCAAAGAACAATCCGGCACCATCATACTTCTCGCCGCGCTGCTGCGCCGGCACGCGGTTGCGCTTGTCGAGCCAGACCGCGAACACCCCGCCTCCCGGATCGAAGCCGATCGCCTCGAACCGCTGGCTCTCGTTATTCGTGGTGATCGGCTTCGGCGGATCGAAGCTGCGCCCGCCATCGGTCGACCGCGTGGTCAGCACCTGCCCATTGAAGGCCTGATCGCGGAAGGTCGAGAAAGCCAACGCGAGCTCCCCCTTGGCGCCGATCGCAAGCTTCGGCCGGGCGTCCGGCCCCCAATCCAGATTGAGCCGCTCCCGCGTCACCTGCACCGGCGTGGAAAAGCTCCTGCCCCGATCTTTCGAGCTCGCGACGGAGATCTGGCCTCCGGCCATCCAGGCCAGCCACAACGTCCCGTCCGGCGCGAAGGCAGGCGTGACCTTGGTCGCGCAGCGCAGTACGGTCTCCTCGCAGGCCGCTTCGGAGGCGTGCTGATGGCTCATCTGTGCGATGGCAAGGTTCGGCAAGACCGCAAGCATGACCGTTGCCAGCACCGTCAGAGTCGCAAGTTTGCGGTATGTCATCGATGCGCTCCTCACTTGAACGCAATCTTCATGCCCGCCACGAAAGCGCGCGGCGATCCGGCATAGATCGAGTTGGTCGAGTTCGCCAGTACGCTCGCGGGATTTTGAATGCCCGCCGCCGTCACCGAATTCGTGATGTTGTTCGCCGAAGCCACGTAGGTCCGATCGAACACGTTCCTCACCTCGACGTACAGATTCAGCGTCTTGAAATAATCGGAGACGAGACCGGTCGTGTAGTGCAGGTTGAGATTGACGAGTTCGTAGCCCGGCGCCTTCAAGAGATTGGCGTTGTCCATGTAGAAGCCATCCTTCCACTGGACTTCGACGAACCCGCCGAGTCCCTGCAACGGACCCGACAATTGGTCGTAGCCCAACCGCGTCGTGAGTTCGTTCGGCGAGATGCCGGGAATCTTGTTGCCGGCACGATTGAATGTGAAGCCGCTGATGCTTTCCGTGTAGTCGGTATATACCTCGTCCAGATAGGTGTAGGCCGCCGTGAGCCGCCACCCCGGATAAAAGCCCCATTGAGCGGCGAGTTCAACGCCGCGATGCTCCGAGCGCGGTGCGTTGAAGGTGTATGTAAATCCCGCCACAGGCGTCGCCTGAGAAACAAGTTCATTGTTGAAGAATTCGTAGAAGGCGGTGGCGCTAACCTTCACGCTCTTGTTGGGCGACCAATCCGCGCCGAGGTCGTAGCCCAGGTTGGTCTGGGTTTTGAGCGACGTGTTGTTGCCCGATAACCCACTCGGCAGAACGAACAGATTGCTCACTTGCGGCGTACCGTAGCCTGTCGCCACGCGAGCACGTAGCTGCCATTCGTTATCCGGCTTGTAGATGAGCGCGAACTCCGGCGCGGTGTTGGTGAACACAGGCGCCGCTTGTGTCACGGTCGCTCCCACGATCGCGGGATTGTTGATGACCGGATAGGACAGCGTAGTGTTGACACCGTTTAGCGCGGTCGTTTCCCAGCCGATCCCAGCGACCGCCGTCACCGTTGGAATAAGCTTGATCTCTTCCCGCGCCCGGACGCCATAATTGGTCGTCGATTGATACAGACTGCTCTGTGGCAGTCCGAGTGTCGCATTGCCCGCGGGCGAAACGTTCCAGGTCGTACCGGTCGTCGTGAGCGTGTTGTACCAACCTCCGACCATCGTGGTCGAATCCATTCCGAACAATTCGCCGCGCTTGGTCAAATCGCTCATGAAGTTGTACGAAGGATAGTCACCCAGCGCGCTCGTCGATCCCGTCGGCTGACTGATGTTCCTGTCGTCGAAGACGAATTGGTTGCGCCACGTCGTCGTGTTGTCGAAATCGTGTTCCCAGCGGCCCCCAACGATCGTCCGGCGGTCATCTCGGCCGAGGCCAGCTTGAACCGCAGTCTCGGTGGATTTGGTCCCGTTGAAACCGTTGTTGAACAGAGAGACGGTCCCACAGCCAGGTGCTGCCGTGGCTCCGGTCGCGCAGCCCTGCTGGAACGGATTCATGTTGAACTGATTGAGCGACGAGCGGATCGGCAGGCGCGCCGTCAAATCGTTGTTGATCAGCTTGAATGTGAAACGATCGTCCGGCGTGACCTGCAACGTGCCGAGGAAATTGACAGTCTGGGTATTGAACCAGCTGTTGCCGATATAGCCGTCGCCACGCACGTCGCTCGCGAACAGCGAGCCCTCGAAATTGCCGACCTTCTTGCCCGCGGCCAGATAGTTGTTGAGATAGCCGAAGCTGCCGCCGTCGACGCCGTATTCGACGCCGTCGATCGTGCCGCCCGGCCGGGTCCGGAAATTCAACGCGCCGCCGGTCGCATAGTTGCCGTAGAGCGCCGATGATGGCCCGCGGACGACGTCGATCGCGCCATAGGCGTGCGGATCGATCAGGTCGCTGCGAGACAGGCCGTCCGGCTGAGTGACCGGAAAGCCGTCGTCGAAGATCACGAGATTGCGGATGCCGAAGCCATTGCGTGCATTCGACCCGCGAATCGAGATGCCGAAATCACGCGGGCCGTTACCCTGCTTGATCGAGATGCCGGGACTGTCCCGCAACACGTCCGCGACCGAGAAGGACGGCCGATTGTCGAACTGGCTGCGGTCGACGGTGGTTTGCGTCTGACCGGCGGGCCCCTGGTTCAGGCTGTCCCGCGCCGCGCTGGGCGTGATGCGCTGCGCACGGCCGGCCGCCGCCACGGCCAAG
>NZ_JACMYP010000204.1 GCF_020889705.1 Bradyrhizobium altum
CGCCCGCGCCAGCGCGGCGCGGTGGCCGGCGCGGAGCTGCTTGGCGAGGGCGTGGATGTCGGGAGAGGCGGGCTTCGGCGGGGTCATGGTCTTGGTTTACAACGGCTGCCGGTTGCAGGCGAGGGCGGAGTCCGCACTCGTCCCCGATCAATCGCGAGATCGGAAATCGGGTGGGCGCGCCCGCTGCCATGCGGTTGATCAGGGTCCGTTCCGCATCACTGCGGACCAACATCCGGAGCCTGCCATGACCCCAGCCTATTACAGCACCGTCCTCGACCATCCGCTCGATACCGTGTGGTCGCTGATCCGCGACTTCAACAATTACCCGGCCTATATCGAGGGCGTCAGCGAAAGCGTGATCGAGGACGACAAGCGCGGCGACCAGATCGGTGCTGTCAGGCGCTTCTGCTATCTCGGGCTCTGGGTCAGGCAGCGCCTTGCCGGTCACTCGGACACGCAGCATTCGCTGACCTATGCCAGCATCGAGCCACTGCCGTTTCTGCCGGATGCCGGTTCGGACGCACCGCAGCCGACCCATTACGAGGGCACGATGCATCTGTTGCCGGTCGTCGAAGGCAACCGCACCTTCATCGAGTGGTCGGTCAAGCTCGACACCGTGCCCGGCGATGCCGATCGCTGGCACAGCCAATTCCAGGCGTGGATCCCGGATTGGACCAGCTCCCTGGTCAGAGCGCTGGCGCGTCAGCCAGGCTGAGGCCCGCTGAAGCAGCTATTGTTGCTGATCGTCGGCGTCGGCCTTTGGCCGCGCGCCGGCGAAGATCTTCGCGCCTTCCGCCGTCAGATACGGCTTCAGCGTCTCCCACGGCACGAAGACGACATATTGGCCTTCGGCATAGGGGCCGACGGCGTAGGGCGGGTAGTGGAAGGTGAGGCCGGAGCTCTTGCCTGACACGGTCGACGGCGCCAGCGTGACCGCGCCGATCTTGAGCAGGGTCGGCTTGAGCCTCTTGTACCACTCCGCCGTGGCGGTCTCGCCGGCACCGCGCCGCTTCTTCTCGGCGTTCAGTGCCGAGACGACGGCCTTGCGCATCGCCGTCAGGGTCGGGCCGTTGTCTGTCGTCTCGGTGAAGAAGGGACGGATACTGATGCGCTTGTTCGCCGTCGTATCCCACAGGATGGTGTTGACGTCGGTGTTCGGATGCGCACCGAGCGTGTCCATATAGTCGTCGCGCAGCACGCTGACATAGCGGCCGTCGACGATCGAGCGCACCGAATATTTGCGTTCGAATGAATAGCCGCCGCGATCCTTGAGGAGCTCAGGCTCGTCCTTGCGCGCGGAAGCCGCCTCCGCAGCGTTCTTGTCGATCCATTTCCGGCCCTCGGCAAGGCAATCGGCCGCCAGCGCGCTATCTGCCTTGATCTTGTCGTCGAGATAGACGTTGGCCTCGATGCTCGCATTCTTGATCGTGGCGGCGGGCTTCGGATCGGCGGCGCGCGCAGGGAGGCAGAGGCAAGCCAGCAGGCCGGCAAGGCCCATGATGCGGGCAGGCGTCATCGAGCGAGCGGCGCGCATGAAAACTCCGAGTGAGGGAGGGCGAATGCGGCAGCGCTACTCCGCCGCCTCGCTGTGGCCGAGCCGCGTGTTGAGCTTGTGGATCAGCTCCTCGGCGGCATCCGAGATCACGGTGCCCGGCGGGAAGATTGCCTCGGCGCCGGCCGCATAAAGCGCGTCGTAATCCTGCGGCGGCACCACGCCGCCGATGATGATCATGATATCCTCGCGGCCGTGCTTCTTCAGCGCGGCCTTCAATTCCGGCACCGCGGTGAGATGGGCTGCTGCGAGCGAGGAGACGCCGAGAATGTGGACGTCGTTCTCGACTGCCTGCCGCGCGGCTTCGTCGGCGGTTGCGAACAGCGGCCCGATATCGACGTCGAAGCCGACATCGGCGAAGGCGGATGCGATCACCTTCTGGCCGCGGTCATGGCCGTCCTGGCCGATTTTTGCCACCAGGATGCGCGGGCGGCGGCCCTCGGCTTCCTCGAAGGCGTCGATCAGCGCCTGCACCTTTTCGACCTTGTTGGACATGGCCGCTGCCTCTCGCTTGTAGACGCCGGTGATGGACTTGATCTCGGCACGGTGGCGGCCGAACACCTTTTCCATCGCGTCTGAAATCTCGCCGACGGTGGCTTTGGCGCGCGCGGCGTCGATCGCCAGCGCCAGCAGATTGCCGTTGCCTTCGCCCGCCGAGCGGGTCAGCGCGGCGAGCGCCGCATCGACGTCCTTCTGGTTGCGCTCCTTCTTGAGCCGCGCCAGCTTGTCGATCTGCAGCCGCCGCACGGTGGAGTTCTCCACCTTCAGCACGTCGATCGGCCGCTCGTTCTCCGGCTTGAACTTGTTGACGCCGATCACCGCCTGGCGACCGGCATCGATCCGCGCCTGGGTTTTCGCGGAGGCTTCCTCGATCCGCAGCTTCGGCACGCCGGCCTCGATCGCCTTGGCCATGCCGCCGAGCTCCTCGACCTCCTGGATGTGACCCCAGGCTTTGGCGGCGAGATCGCGGGTCAGCCGCTCGACATAGTAGGAGCCGCCCCAGGGATCGATGATGCGGTTGGTGCCGCTCTCCTGCTGCAGGAACAGCTGCGTGTTGCGGGCAATGCGCGCCGAGAAATCAGTCGGCAGCGCCAAAGCCTCGTCGAGCGCATTGGTGTGCAGCGACTGGGTGTGGCCTTGCGTTGCCGCCATCGCCTCGATGGTGGTGCGCATCACATTGTTGAACACGTCCTGCGCGGTCAGCGACCAGCCCGAGGTCTGGCAATGCGTGCGCAAGCTGAGCGAGCGCGGATCCTTCGGGTTGAACTGCTTGAGCAGCTTGGCCCACAGCAGCCGCGCGGCGCGCATCTTGGCGACTTCCATGAAGAAGTTCATGCCGATCGCCCAGAAGAACGACAGCCGCGGCGCGAAGCGGTCGACGTCGAGGCCCGCGGCAAGCCCGGCGCGCAGATATTCGACGCCGTCGGCCAGCGTATAGGCGAGTTCGAGGTCCTGCGTCGCGCCGGCTTCCTGCATGTGATAGCCGGAGATCGAAATGGAATTGTATTTCGGCATCCGCTGCGAGGTGTAGGCGAAGATGTCGGAGATGATCCGCATCGAGGGCGTCGGCGGATAGATGTAGGTGTTGCGCACCATGAACTCTTTCAGAATGTCGTTCTGAATGGTGCCCGACAGTTTCTCCGGCGGCACGCCCTGTTCCTCGGCGGCGGCGACGAACAGCGCGAGGATCGGCAGCACCGCGCCGTTCATGGTCATCGACACGCTCATCTGGTCGAGCGGGATGCCGGCGAACAGCGTGCGCATGTCGTAGATGGAATCGATCGCGACACCGGCCATGCCGACGTCGCCGGAGACCCGCGGATGATCACTGTCATAGCCGCGGTGGGTGGCGAGGTCGAACGCGACCGACAGGCCCTTCTGTCCGGCCGCGAGGTTGCGGCGATAGAAGGCGTTGGAGTCCTCCGCCGTGGAGAAGCCGGCATATTGCCGGATGGTCCAGGGCTGGTTGACATACATCGTCGGGTAGGGGCCGCGCAGATAGGGCGCGATGCCGGGCCAGGTCTCGAGGAAATCGATGCCTTCGAGATCGGCCTCGCCGTAGACGGACTTCACCGGAATGCCCTCGGGCGTCAGCCACGGCTCAGTGCTCGCAGGCGGCATCGCCGCGGCAACGGGCTGGAAGGCGACATCGGCGAAATTGGGAATGCGGGTCATTCCTTGGCTTCCTTAGTCATGGTCCGGGTGCTGATGGCTGACGATGGTCGCCATCTTCTCCGGTCCGTAATTCTGCATCGTGGTCTGGCTTGGCAGATTGGCGATGCCGACCACCCAGCCGTGGCGGGACTCGGTTCCGAATTGCTGCGTCGGGATCACCCGGTCGGGCCGATCGAAGGCGCCGGTCATGATCTCGATGCGGGGACCGTCGATCCGCCGGAAGCTGAGCGGCGTGCCGCAGGCGGCACAGAAGTCGCGCTCGGCGATCGAGGAGGATTTGAACGCCGCCGGCTTGCCCCGGGTCCAGGCGAAATCCTCCTTGTTGATGTCGGCGAAAGAGGCGAACGGCGCACCGGAGGCCTTTTGGCACATCCGGCAGTGACAGATGCTGACGCGGTTCGGTGCCGCCGACACCGCAAAGCGCACGGCGCCGCACTGGCAACCGCCGGTCAGAATGGGTTTCGTTGGTGTCGCTGCCGTCATGCCTGTTCCATCCGCCGATAGGCGTCGCGCAATGTCGCCAGCGCATCACCGCCGGCGAAGACGAACTCACCGATGCCGGCCGCCCGCAGCGCCGCTTCCTGGTCGCCGGGCCGCCCTGCCAGATAGATATGCCTTGCTCCGGCGCCGTGAAGGGCCTCGGCGGCCTCAGCGGCGCTAACGGCATAGACCTTATCAGAGGAACAAAGGCATGCCATCGCGGCGCCCGAGGCCTTGAAGGCCGCGGCAAGCGCCGCTGCGTCGGCAAAGCCCTCGCTGTCGACGGCCTCGATCCCGCCGGTCTCGAAGAAGCTCTTTGCAAATGTCGCGCGGGTCGTGAAATCCGCCGGCGTGCCGAGATTGGCGAGGAAGATCTTGGGCCGTGCGCCACGCGCCTTCAGCGCGGCGTCGGACCTGTCGCGCAGCGCCTCGAACGGTTCGGCGAGCCGCATCGGCGCGAGGGCATCGAAGCTGACCTTGGCACCGGCGGTGGACATCGGCGCGGCCGGTTTCACATCCAGCACCGCGAGGTTGGCCTCGTGCAGATCAGGGAATTCGCTGGCGCCGGTCAGCACGTCGCGGCGCTTCGCCACATTGGCTTCGCGCTGCGCCCGCGTCGCGGCGACTTTGTTTTGCAGCAGCCCTTGCTCGAGCGCGGTGAAGACGCCGCCGGCCTTCTCGATCTCCTGGAACAGCGTCCACGCCGCCTCGCAAAGCTGCGCGGTCAGTGTCTCGATCCCGCCGGCGCCTGCCGCGGGATCGGAGACCTTGGCAAGGTTGGACTCATCGAGCAGCACGAGTTGCGTGTTGCGCGCCACGCGGCGGGCGAAATCGTCCGGCAGGCCGAGCGCCAGCGTGTGCGGCAGCACGGTGATCGCATTGGCGCCGCCGAGCCCGGCGGCAAAGGTCGCGATCGTCGCGCGCAGCATGTTCACGTTGGGGTCGCGCTGGGTCAGCATCCGCCAGGCGGTCTGCGCGTTGACGAAGATCGGCTTCGGCGCGAGGCCGCAGGCCTCTTCGATCCTTGCCCACAGGCGGCGCAGCGCGCGGAATTTCGCCATGGTCAGGAACTGGTCGGCATCGGCGCTGAGCCGGAACGAGACGGCTGCGCGCGCCGCATCGAGATCGAGCCCCGCGGCTTCCAGCATGCGCAGATAGGCGAGCGCGGTCGCGAGCGTGAAGGCGAGTTCCTGCACCTCGGAGCCGCCGGCATCATGCACCGGCCGGCCATCGGCCAGCACGAACGGCCCCTTGAAGCCGCGCTTGATCAGGCCGTTGACGACCTGGCCGAACGACTTTTCGTAGTTGGGCCAAGCGATGGCCGCAGCACCGTGCACGGCCATCGTGCTGAGCGCCTGGTAATTGAAATGCAGGTCGAGCTTGGCCGGATCGAGCTTGCGGGCCTCGACCATGTCGGCAAACGTCTCGCCGGCGTTCTCGCGCCCGATCACCGGGTTGAGCGCGATCATGATGCCGGCATCGAGATGGACGCCGCCGCAAGCCCGCGCCAGCGTCTTCTTGCTGGCATCGGAAAGACCGAAGCCGCGCGCGCCGGGACCGCCGGCGAACTCGAATTCGAGGCCGGTCGCTCCGTTCTCGAGATCCTGCAGCGCCTGCGCATTGGCCTGCGCAGCGTCGGGGTGGTCGACCCGCTGCAGGATCTGCCAGGGAGTGGCGGCGGCGCGGCCGGGAAGCGGGCTTGAGTTGGTCGCGCGGCGGTAGATCGGATCGATCCTCAGGCCATCATAGGTCTTGCCGACCAGCTTCTCGAACGGCGCGCCCTTCAGCACGCCGTCGACCAGCTTGCGCCAGTCGTCATAGGTTGCAGGTCGAAAATCCGAAGCCAGAGCCAAATCGTCAGTCGAGGTCGTCATCCGCCCAAATCGTCCTTCATCGGCCCCGCGACGGGGTCCCTTGATTTGGCCGGAAATTGCCACGGGCGGGCGGCCAAGCCAAACGGTTGTTTGAGGTCGTGCGGTTTTTAATCGAGGTCCGCTAGACGGAAAATACCGTCCGTCGAGACCCCAGCCAGCGCATCCGCGACGCGGCGCCCGGCGATGACGCGGTCGGGAACGATCTCGGCCAGCGGCACCAGCACGAAGGCGCGCTCGAACAAACGCGGGTGCGGCAGCGTCAGTTCCGGCTTGTCGAGTGTGACGTCGTCATAGGCGATCAGGTCGAGGTCGAGGGTGCGCGGTCCCCAGCGCTGCTCGTTCTTGCGGTCGCGGCCGAATTTGCCTTCGATCTTGTGCAGCGTGAACAGCAGCGCGTGCGGATCGAGGCTGGTGTCGATCTCGATACAGGCATTGATGAAGCTGTCCTGCTGCTGCTCGCCCCAGGGCGGCGTCGAATAGTCCGACGAGCGCGCCAAGAGCGCCGCCTGCGTCATGCCGCAGATATTGGCGATCGCCTTGCGAAACGTCGTGCGGACGTCGCCGACATTGCCGCCGAGTGCGATCAGGACGTCAGCCATTAGCGTTCAACCTTGGGCGTTCAACTCTGGGACGGCGGATGCCGCGAGCGGGTCAGCACCACGCCGACATCGTCGAAGATCGCGGCGATCGGCGCATGCGGCTTGTGCACGGTGACCTTGACCGCCCTGACGCGCGGGAAGGTGGTCAGGATGTCATCGGCCACCGCGCCGGCGGCGCGCTCCAGCAGCTTGTAGTTGGTGTTCTTGAATGCCGACGTCGCGGTCGCCACCACGTTGGAATAGGACACCGTGTCGGAGAGGCGGTCGGTCCGCGAGGATTCCGAGAGGTCGGTATAGAGCTCGAGGTCGATGACGAAGCGCTGCCCGACTTCGGTCTCATGTTCCATCACGCCATGACGGGCATGGATGACGATCCCGGTGATGAAGATCGTGTCGGTCATTGCTGTCCCTCGATTGCCGCGGCCACCCGCAGCGCCTGAACGGTTTCCGCGACGTCGTGCGCACGGATGATGCGGGCGCCGTTCTGCGCGGCGATCAGATGTGCCGCGATCGAGCCGCCGATCCGCTGTTGCGGCTCCGAGGCCACGATCGTGCCGATGAAACGCTTGCGCGAGGCGCCGACCAGCACCGGCAGGCGGAACGCATTGAGCTCGGCGAGCCGCGCCAGCGCGATCATGCTCTGCTCTTGCGTTTTGCCGAAGCCGATGCCGGGATCGAGCACGACCCGGTCGGACGCAATACCGGCGCGCGCCGCGATATCGAGCGAGCGTTCAAAGAACGCGGCGATGTCCTGCATGATGTCGATCGCCGGATCGGCCTGCTCGCGATTGTGCATGATGATCACGGGCACGCCGCGCGCGGCGACGAGCGGCGCCATGCCGGCGTCGCGCTGCAGGCCCCAGACGTCATTGGCGATCGCAGCACCCTGGTCGAGCGCCCAGGCCACGACCTCCGACTTCATGCTGTCGATCGAGACCGGCACGCCGAGCGCGACCACCTCGGCCAGCACCGGCTTCAGCCGCGCCAATTCGGCCTCGGCGGTGACCGGCTGCGAGCCATAGGGGCGGGTGGATTCCGCGCCGATGTCGATGATGTCGGCGCCCTCGGCGATCAGCCTGCGGGCCTGTGCCAGCGCCTGTTCGGGGTTGATGAACTGGCCGCCGTCGGAGAACGAGTCCGGCGTCACGTTCAGGATACCCATCACCGCCGGATAGGGCCTCGACAGCAGCGCCGGCAGCACCGCTGATGCGGCCGGGCCGGTCACCGCCGATGCTATGGGCCTGGTTGCCATCATGCGGTGGCTTTGCGCTGACCGCAGCGGCAAGTCAAGGTGTCGCGGCGTTGCGTGGCGCCGGCGGCCGCGGGTGCGGTTAAGGCTGCCTAATAGTGATGCTAATAGGTGATTTTGAGCGGCAGCTTGCGTGCCTGTTCGATCAGCAACTCGACCGATTTCTCTGACGGCATCACGCGGACGAGCTTACGCCGCACATTGGCGTCCTTCATGCTCTGCGCCAGCCGCGACGGGTTGCGCTGCGCGAGCTCGCGCACGGTGGTGACGCCGGCGGCGCGGACCAGTCCGACCTTCGCCTTGCCCATGCCGGGAATCCGCATGTAGTCGGAGATGTTGGCCCATTCGAGCAGTTGCTGTTCGCTGATCCCGGTCTTGGCGGCGAGCGCCTTGCGTCCCTTGACGGTGCGGGCGGCTTCAAGCAGCGCGTCGGTCGTGCGGATACCCTGCGATTTCAGTTTGGTGGCGCAATAGGCGGACAGGCCTTCGATCTCGGAGAGGGGGTATGTCATGATACTCGTATGCAGGTAACAGGTAGAAGGGAGCGCGCAGGGGCGTTGGGAAAGTGCTTCAGGCAAACTGGCTGAGGCCCGGCGTCCCCGAGATGATCTCGCCCATTTGATCCGCTCCGATTTTGTCGCGGCCGAACCTGAAAAGTTCACGCGCGACGTTCTGAATCTCACCCATGCTCAGGCCAAGCGCCATCAGCCGGGTGCCGACAGCCATCAGGCCGCCGCCCATCAACCGCGATAGGCCACCGCTGTTGTTGGAGGCGGCGATTGCCGCTTCGGCGCCGGGGATTTGGTCGATCAGAGCTTGGACTTTGTCGGAAGGTCCCTCGTTACGGAGGAAACCCAGAACGATGCCGATGGTTTTTTCAGCGACAGCGCCGTCGATGCCGGCCTTCGCGGCCAGCTGTCCAACCAATTCATCCATCTTGCCCCGCCTCAACCGGACTTTGCCGGGTCGTTCTTGGAGATTTATCTTGAGCGCCTGTGTCACGAAATACAAGCGATCCGCGCATTTCAGTTCGTTTTCTTTTTCGATCGCGTCGTGACTGTGGCCTCGCTGCAAGAGTGAGCGGCGGATTCACACCATCTTGTCGCAATGCGCAATGCCTTTCGTCACTTCGCCGGGAATAAAATATGAGGAACCAGTGGCGCGACAATATACGTCAGCTTGCGCTGACGGTTTCAATCGACCGGCAAGATGCAATATGATGGCACTGGTTCGGTATCGAACCGGGTTCGAGGTTTCGAACCGGGTTCGACGTATCGAACCGGGTGCGATGATCGAAACGATCTAAATCTGCGCGAAGAGGCGAAGCGATGGCGACCTCCGACAATAAGTTGGCCGATACCGACGAGAAGATTTTTATCGGCAAGGGTGAGGAGACAGCCTGGCTGACGCTGGCGCTGGCCAACCGGCATGGCCTCGTCACCGGTGCAACCGGGACCGGCAAGACCGTCTCGCTTCAAGTCATGGCTGAAGGATTTGCGCGCGCCGGCGTTCCGGTTTTCGCCGCCGACATCAAGGGCGATCTCTCCGGTATCTCCGAGGTCGGCGAGGCCAAGGACTTTATCGTGAAGCGCGCCCGGGAAATGGGCTTGACCTTCCAGCCCGATCAATTCTCGACCGTGTTCTGGGACGTGTTCGGCGAGCAGGGCCATCCGGTGCGCGCCACCGTTACCGAGATGGGGCCGCTGTTGCTGGCGCGGATGCTCGATCTGAACGACGTGCAGGAGGGCGTGCTCAATGTTGCCTTCCGCGTCGCCGACGAGAATGGCCTGGCGCTGATCGACATGAAGGATCTGCGCGCGTTGCTGGATGCGATCGCGCCCGACAGCAGCAAGAAGGGCGCCGACGAGGGCGAAGATCCGCTGGCGTCGATCCGCAAGGCCGCGCAGAGCTACGGCAACGTGTCCAAGGCGACGGTCGGAACGATCCAGCGCCAGCTGCTGGTGCTCGAGAACCAGGGCGGCGCGAAGTTCTTCGGCGAGCCCGCGCTGACGCTGAAGGATTTCATGCGGACTGACCGCGACGGCCGCGGCATGGTTAATATTCTCGTCGCCGACAAGCTGATGCAGAGCCCGCGGCTTTACGCCACGTTCCTGCTCTGGATGCTCTCGGAATTATTCGAGGAATTGCCGGAGGCCGGCGACCTGCCGAAGCCGAAGCTGGTGTTCTTCTTCGACGAGGCGCATCTGCTGTTCACCGATGCGCCGAAGGCGCTGATGGACAAGATCGAGCAGGTGGTGCGGCTGATCCGCTCCAAGGGCGTCGGTGTCTACTTCGTCACGCAGAATCCGATCGACGTGCCGGACAAGGTGCTGGCGCAGCTCGGCAACCGGGTGCAGCACGCGCTGCGCGCCTTCACGCCGCGCGACCAGAAGGCGGTTGCGGCGGCCGCGCAGACCTTCCGGCCCAATCCGAAGCTCGATACCGCGCGGGTGATCATGGAGCTCGCCAAGGGCGAGGCGCTGGGCTCGTTCCTCGAGGGCGGCGGCACGCCGTCGATGGTCGAGCGCGTCATGGTGCGCCCGCCATCGGCGCGGATCGGGCCGATCACGCCGGAGGAACGCAAGGCGATCATGGATGCGAGCCCGGTGAAGGGCAAATACGACACCGCGATCGACGCCGAATCCGCCTACGAGATCATCCAGAAGCGCCTCGCCGGCACGGCGACGCCGGCGGACGGTGCGCCTGGCGAAGGCGGCGGTATCCTCGGCCAGATCGGGGCCATTGCCGCCACGATCTTCGGCACCAACGTCAAGCGCGGCCGGCTCTCGACCGGACAGGTGATCGCGCGCAACGTCACGCGCTCGGTGACCGACAAGGTGGTCGGCGGCGTGGTCGCGGATCTCGGCAAATCGGTCGGTGGTTCGGTCGGCGGCTCGATCGGTCGCGCATTGGTGCGCGGTGCGCTCGGCGGTATCCTGCGCAGGTAGCATCGCGATCATCCGGCCGGAGGAATGGGCAGCCGGCTTTGCCTCCGGCGGCCGGCGCGCTACAACGTCGGCAATGTCCAAACAAAAAGGATAGCCGCGATGTCCAACGCCAAGCTGCAGCCCGTCCTCGACCGTATCGACGCCGATTTCGACAACAGTCTCGAGCGGCTGTTCACGCTGCTGCGGATCAAATCGATTTCGGCCGACCCGGCCTTTGCCAATGACTGCAAGGCGGCTGCCGATCACCTCGCCAAGGATATCGCAACCCTCGGCTTCAAGACCGAGGTGCGGCCGACCGCCGGCCATCCGGCCGTGGTCGGCAAGCTGAACGGCGCGACCGACGGGCGCCCGCACGTGCTGTTCTACGGCCACTATGACGTGCAGCCGGTCGATCCGCTGAATCTCTGGCACCGTCCGCCGTTCGAGCCCGTGGTGACCGACCATGCCGACGGGCGCAAGATCATCGTCGCGCGCGGAGCCGAGGACGACAAGGGACAGCTGATGACCTTCGTCGAGGCGTGCCGGGCCTGGAAGAATGTGACGGGATCGCTGCCGATCGACATCACCATCGTCATCGAGGGTGAGGAGGAGATCGGCTCGAAGAATTTCGTGCCGTTCCTGGAAGCGAACAAGGCCGAGCTCAAGGCGGACTTCGCGCTGGTCTGCGACACCGGCATGTGGGATCCGAACACGCCCGCGATCACGACCTCGCTGCGCGGCCTGGTCTATGACGAGGTCAAGATCAAGGCCGCCAATCGCGACCTGCATTCCGGCGTGTTCGGCGGCGGCGCGCAGAATCCGATCCGCGTGCTGACGCGGATCCTCGGCGGCCTGCATGACGAGAACGGCCACATCACCATCCCCGGGTTCTATGACGGCGTGAAGGATCTGCCGCCGGACATCCTGGCGCAATGGAAGCAGCTCAATCTGACGCCGGACAGCTTTCTCAAGCCGATCGGCCTGTCGGCGCCGGCCGGCGAAAAGGATCGGCTCCTGATCGAGCAGGTCTCCTCGCGTCCGACCTGCGACATCAACGGCATTGTCGGCGGCTATACCGGCGAGGGCTCGAAGACGGTGATCCCGGCGGAGGCGTCGGCGAAGGTCTCGTTCCGGCTGGTCGAAGGACAGGACCCCGAGAAGATCCGTAAGGCGTTCCGCGATTATGTGACGTCCCGCCTGCCGGCGGATTGCAAGGCCGAATTCATCGATCATTCCTCTGCGCCGGCGATCGCGCTCGACTGGAACATGAAGCCGCTGGCGGCCGCCCGCCGCGCGCTGACCGACGAATGGGGCAAGGAGGCGCTGCTGGTCGGCTCCGGCGCTTCGATCCCGATCGTCGCCGACTTCAAGCGCACGCTCGGCCTCGACAGCGTGCTGGTCGGCTTCGGGCTCGACGACGACAACATCCATTCGCCGAACGAGAAATACGACCTCAAGAGCTACCACAAGGGCATCCGCTCCTGGGCGCGGATTCTGGCGGCGTTCGCCGACGCCAAGTAGCACGAGGCGAGCGTGGTCGAAAGCGGCCGAGTAGCCCGGATTGCGCTACGCTCCATCCGGGCTACGGAAGAGAAGACCGAACGCAAAAACGCCGCCCGGAATTGGGCGGCGTTTTGATTCAGGTCGTGCAGAGGGTGTTGGCGCGTAGACTACCCGAAGATTGTGAAAATTCAATCACGGTAGCCGGGATTGACGCGGTCGAGCTTGCGCAGCAGCGGCGGCCAGACCAGCTGCGTCGAGCGCAGCTCGGCGCGGTCGGGGTTGGAGAGCAGCTCCGTGTTCTTGTCGATCGCGTGCTGGTCGACCGGATAGGCGCTGCCGCCGAGCGCGCGGGTCGCCACCTGCATCGAGCAGGCGCGCTCCAGATGGTACATCCGCTCGAAGGCGGACGCGACCGAGCGGCCCACCGTCAGCGTGCCGTGATTGCGCAGCAGCATGTGGTTCTTGGTGCCGAGATCGCGCTGCAGGCGCGGGCGCTCGTCGTGGTCGAGCGCGATGCCTTCATAGTCGTGATAGGCGAGGTCATGGGTGACGAGCTGCGCGGTCTGGTTCAGCGGCAGCAACCCATCGGGGCCGCTCGACACCGCGGTGCCGTCGACCGTGTGCAGATGGAGCACGCAGCCGGCGTCCTCGCGCACCTCGTGGATCGCCGAATGGATGGTGAAGCCGGCCGGGTTGATGCTGTAGTCGCTCTTCGAGAGCTGGTTGCCGTCGAGGTCGACCTTGACCAGGCTCGATGCGGTGATCTCGTCGAACATCAGCCCGTAGGGGTTGATCAGGAAGTGATGCTCGGGTCCGGGCACCCGGGCGGAGATGTGGGTATCGACCAGATCGTCCCAGCCATAGAGTGCCACCAGCCGATAGCAGGCGGCGAGATTGATCCGCTGCTCCCATTCCGCCGCACTGATATCCGACGGGACTTCCTTCAGGCGCGCTTCCGCTGGCGACATGGCCGATTGCTCCGTTGATGGCTGTTGCTTGGCGTGAGCCTAGCGCCGCCGCCGGATCGCAGCAAGGCAGCGTAACGGCGTGACAGTCATGCCGGCATGCGGCCCACGATCCGAACGGCGACGGTCGGTGGGCAGCCGCAGGATCGATCTTCCAAGGCCGCGATGGACGAGAGTATTTTCGGCTCTGATTGACGCGAACCGGCGTCTGCTTCGATCGAAAACGCGTTACGGTGCCGGGATCGCGAGCAGGCTTGAAATGCTGCGGCCGCGGATATCGTAGACGCGGGCGAACACGACGTCGTCGCGCTTGATCTCGACCATCACGGGGGCGGCCAGGCCCTTGCAGTAGAACTCGCCGAGCGTCATCGCGAAGTCGGCGGCATGGCTGTCCCAGCCGATCGTGAAGTCGGGCCCGAGCGCGACCTGCGCGGGGCGCTGCGGTCCGCACACCGCGACCTTCCACTTGCGGTGCTGCGGCGGCACTTCCTGCCGCTCCGCCAGCTGCTCGCGCAGCCCGTCGGATGCCTGCTTCAGCGCCAGGCCCCAATAGTCCAGCATGAAGAAATTGTCGGCGGTCCGCACCGTGCCGGCGATGTGGTTGAAGTGCGTATACTGATACGGATGCAGGCGGATCATTTCGCTGAGCGGCAGCAGCAG
Source organism: Bradyrhizobium altum (assembly GCF_020889705.1). GTDB lineage: Bacteria > Pseudomonadota > Alphaproteobacteria > Rhizobiales > Xanthobacteraceae > Bradyrhizobium > Bradyrhizobium altum. The sequence continues at coordinate 13,985 of NZ_JACMYP010000204.1, forward strand.
GCCGAACGCGAACACGGCGAGCGCCGCGGGCTGCCAGGCGCGGCGGTACTCGCCGAGCCAGTCCATGCCGCGGGCGAAGGCGACGCCGCCAAGTACCGCCATCGGCGGGATCACGAAGATGAAGTGGCGGATGCCGTTGTAGAGCGCCGGCCGCTTCACCATCGCGATCACCAGCGGCAGCGTCGCCGCCAGCGTCAGCATCAGCATGACCGACTTGCGCTTCGCCGCCACATCGGTGCGCGACAGCGACATGAAGGTGGTGATGACGGCCGCGCTCAGCAGCACCAGAAGCACCTCGGGAAGCTGCAGCGCGAACAGCGTCGGCAAATAGGACCACGGCATGTCCGGCACCGACACCAGCGCGCCGTCGAACATCTCCTTCCACGGCTTCTCGAAGAAGTGCGAGAAATAGGTCACCGCTTCCAGCGGATGGCCGGGCTCCATGATCGACCACGGCCAGATCAGGCCCATCACGAGATAGCCCAGCACGAGCCCCGGCAGCAGCACATAGATGGCATGGGCAAAGCGATGGGTCGCCTCGCGCGGGCCCTGCTTGCGGAATTCCTCGATCCAGAGCGGGATGAAGCCGACCACGGCGTAGATCAGGGCGAGGCCGCCAAGGACGCGGCAGCCGATCGACAGGCCGGCCCCTAAGCCCACGATCAGGATCGTGCGCGGCGAGGGCGCCGGATATTCTTCGATCAGGCGGACGAGGCCCATGATCAGGACCACCATCGCCACGGCGAACGGTGCATCCTTCGGATTCATGAACATGTGACCGTAGAAGGTCGGACACAGCGCGAGCAGCAGCAGGGCCGCCAGTCCCGCCAGCGGGCCACCGACGCGGCGCGCCAGGCGCCAGGTTACGCCAAGCCCGATCACGCCGACGATCGCGCCAAGCAGGCGGCGCGTCTCGAACAATTCGAGCGGGATGACCTTGTGCAGCAGGGCCGCGGCCATGTCGAAGCCGCCGCCGTACATATAGAGATTGGCGAAGGAGAGCGCGCCGGTGTCCTTGAACCCGGACCCGTACATGCGCAGCAGGAGGTCGGCGTATTCAGCGTGGGTGTAATCGTCCCAGCCCAGACCGTAATCGCGGAATGTGAGGCCGGCGACCACGGCGACCACGCCGAGGACGAGGAATGCGAGATCGTCGCAGGTCTTCTCCACCGAGCGCCGTGCAGGCGCCTCGAGGGCAGACGTCGTAATCGATGACATAGCTAGTGATACCGGCGTGCCTGTGGCCCAGTTTGGCGCTTTAGGGCCTCATTCCCCGGCATCCATAGCGCAGTTCCGTTTCCGAGTAATTGGTAATTGTGGCGTAATTTCCCAGATGCATTGCAATATATTGGCAGCAATTCGTAGCCAGTAAATCTACGGGAGACGGGGTCCTGCGCGTGGCTGCAGCCGCGATCAGGAAGCGCATTAGGCCCGGTTAAGCGGGATTTTAGGGAACTCCGTCTACAATTGGCGGTTGGCGGTGTGGGCAATATGACGGTATCGTGGCGTTGGTGGCCCGCGCCGATTTTCGGTCGGGTCTCCCGGGGGTTAGTTCGATGATGGTTGGTCTGTTGGTCGTCGGCGTGGGCCTGGTTGTGGCGGGCTTGGCGGCGATCGGCTTGGGAATCCCCTACAAGGAATTCAGCGTCGGCGGCGCGTTGATCACGACGGGCGTGACCGGCGTCTGCACCGGCGCGATCGTGCTGGCGCTCGCCGCCATCCTCCGGGAACTCCAGGTCATCGCCAGGCGGCTCGATCCCGTGGCCGCGGGCGCCCGGGCCGAGGTTCCGCCAGCGTCTGCAACTTCCCCGCGCAATACCCCCGAGGATCCTGTTTTCCCGCCGCCGCGTGAGCCCAAGGTCGCCGCGCCTCCG
>NZ_JACMYP010000205.1 GCF_020889705.1 Bradyrhizobium altum
CTTTCGCCGGGACGACGGAGTTAGTTTGGCGACGTTAGTTGGTTGGCAGCGGGACCTGATCGTCGATCAGGCTGTCGAGCGCGGCCTTCACGTCGGTCTTGGCGTCGATCACGCCGGCCTGCTGCAAGGCGAGGCCCGCGGCCAAAATCGACTCGCGCTGGGGGCTACCGATCCGGCTGTGGGTCAGCTCGGTGCGCTCCTTGAGCTGCTTGTCGACCACCGCATCCGGCAGCTTGGTGACCGCGATGAAGGTCTTCTTCAGCTCGTCATAGTTCGCCAGCGAATATTTCCGCGCTTCCTCGTAAGCTCCGAGCACGCGGCGGACGATGTCCGGGTGCGCTTTCAGGAACTCCTCGCGCACATTGAGGATGCCCCAGGTGTTGGCGTCGGCCTTGCGGTAGAACAGCTTGGCGCCGTCCTCGACCTCCGCCTGCGCCATCATCGGGTCGAGGCCGGCCCAGGCATCGACATCGCCGCGGATCAGCGCAGTCTTGCCGTCGGCATGCTGCAGCAGCACCGGCGTGATGTCCTTCTCGGTCAAACCGGCGCCGAGCAGCGCGCGGACCAGGAAGATGTGCGGATCGGTGCCCCGCGTCACCGCGACGCGCTTGCCCTTGAGGTCGGCGACCGACGCGATCTTGGAATCCTTGATGGTGACCAGCGCGGTCCATTCCGGGCGCGAATAGACATAGATCGACTTGATCGGATTGCCGTTGATCCGGGCGACCAGCGCGGCCGAGCCCGCGGTCGAGCCGAGATCGATCGAGCCGGCATTGAGGAATTCGAGCGCCTTGTTGGAGCCGGCCGACTGCACCCAGACGATGCTGATGCCGTCCTTGGCGAACTCCTTCTCCAGCAGGCCCTCCTGCTTCAGGACCATCGACACCGGATTGTAGGTCGCCCAGTCGATCCGGATCTCCCTCAGCGCGTCGGCGGCAAAGGCCGCGCCGGGCAAGAACGTCGAGACCGCGAGCAGCGCAGCAAACGCGCGCCGGGAAAAATTCTGCATTCGTCGCCCCCCTTGGGTTGATTAAGAAACACACTTTTAATTCAATGAGTTAGCCTTGCGGTCAACGAGAAAATCTCTACCCTTTGTTTGGCGGCGCGAGCACAGGCTTGCTCTGGGTGCCCAGGAAACAGAATGGAGCTGCTGTCCATATACTTTGGTCAGTGACAGCAACAGCTTGGTCCGATATCGGATGAACGTATGGACAGCGTCGTAGCCGAAGTCCGCCCTGAAGCGGATGGTCGTTTCGAGACCGAGCGGATCACCGCGGCGGTCAATGCACTCGCCGAGCAGCATGCCGGCCGCGAGGACCAGTTCCGCGCCGCGATGGCGCAGTTGCTCAAGGCCGAGCTGATCGCGGCGCGCGCCACGGCGCAGGAGCTGCTGCTGAAGGACCGCCACGGCCGGCGCTGCGCCGAACGGCTGTGCTTCGTGCAGGACGAGATCATCCGCATCCTCTACGCCGCGGCGACCCGGCATCTCTACCACTCGCCGATCCCCTCGGGCGCCGAACGCATGGCGGTGGTCGCGACCGGCGGCTATGGCCGCGGGCTGATGGCGCCGGAATCCGACATCGATCTGTTGTTCATCCTGCCCTACAAGCAGACCGCCTGGGGCGAGCAGGTTGCCGAAGCCATCCTCTATTGCCTCTGGGACATGGGGCTGAAGGTCGGCCACGCCACGCGCTCGGTCGATGAATCGATCCGCCAGGCGCGCGGCGACATGACGATCCGCACCGCGATCCTGGAGACGCGCTTCCTGACCGGCGACCAGCCGCTCTATGACGAGCTGGTCGAACGCTTCGACAGGGAAGTGGTGCAGGGCACCGCGGCGGAATTCGTCACCGCGAAGCTCGCCGAGCGCGAGGAGCGGCATCGCCGCGCCGGCCAGTCGCGCTATCTGGTCGAGCCCAACGTCAAGGACGGCAAGGGCGGCCTGCGCGACCTGCATACCCTGTTCTGGATCGCGAAATACGTCTACCGCGTGCGCGAGACCGACGAGCTGCTGGAGCGCGGCGTGTTCGACGCGCAGGAGTACCGCACCTTCCGCCGCTGCGCCGACTTCCTGTGGTCGGTGCGCTGCAATTTGCACTTCTTTGCCGGGCGCGCCGAGGAGCGGCTGTCGTTCGACATGCAGCGCGAGATCGCGGTGCGCCTCGGCTACACCTCGCATCCCGGCATGCAGGACGTCGAGCGCTTCATGAAGCACTACTTCCTGATCGCCAAGGACGTCGGCGACCTCACCGCGATCCTGTGCGCCAAGCTCGAGGAGGAGCACAACAAGCCGGCGCCGGTGCTGAGCCGGATGGTGGCGCGGCTGCGGCCGAGCACCAAGCGGCGGCGGGTGGCCGGCAGCGACGACTTCATCGTCGACAACAACCGCATCAACCTCGCCGCCCCTGATGTCTTCAAGCACGATCCGGTCAACCTGATCCGGATCTTCCGCCTCGCGCAGCAGAACAACCTCGCCTTCCACCCCGACGCGATGCGCACGGTGACGCGCTCGTTGAAGCTGATCAACACCCAGCTCCGCGACAACGAGGAAGCCAACCGCCTGTTCATGGAGATCCTGACCTCGAACGACGCGGAGACCGTGCTGCGGCGGATGAACGAGACCGGCGTGCTCGGCCATTTCATCCGCGCCTTCGGCAAGATCGTCTCGATGATGCAGTTCAACATGTACCACCACTATACGGTGGACGAGCATCTGCTCCGCTGCATCGGCTTCCTGCAGGACATCGAGCGCGGCGGCAACGAGGAGTTCACCGTCGCCAGCGACCTGTTCCGCAAAATTCGGCCTGAGCACCGCCCGGTGATCTATATCGCGACCCTGCTGCACGACATCGCCAAGGGCAGGCCGGAAGATCACTCGATCGCCGGCGCCAAGGTGGCGCGGCGGCTATGCCCGCGGCTCGGCTTCTCGGCCGCCGATACCGAGCTGGTGGCGTGGCTGATCGAGGAACATCTGACGATGTCGACGGTGGCGCAATCGCGCGATTTGTCGGACCGCAAGACCATCGAGAATTTCGCCGCCGTGGTGCAGTCGGTCGAGCAGATGAAGCTGCTCACGATCCTGACCACCGCCGACATCCGCGGCGTCGGCCCCGGCGTCTGGAACGGCTGGAAGGCGCAGCTGTTGCGCACGCTGTACTATGAAACGGAGCCGGTGCTGACCGGCGGTTTCTCGGAGGTCAACCGCGCCCAGCGCATCGCGGTGGCGCAGGCCGAATTCCGCCGCGCCTTCACCGAATGGCCGGAGGTCGAGCTCAACGCCTATATCGGCCGGCACTACCCGGCCTACTGGCTCAAGGTCGAGCTGCAACGCAAGATCCGCCAGGCGCGCTTCATCCGCGCCAGCGAGCAGGCCGGCCACAAGCTCGCGATCAATGTCGGCTTCGACGAGGTCCGTGCCGTCACCGAGCTCACGATTCTGGCGACCGACCATCCCTGGCTGCTGTCGATCATCGCGGGCGCCTGCGCCTCGGCCGGCGCCAACATCGTCGACGCGCAGATCTACACCACGACCGACGGCCGCGCGCTCGACACCATCTCGATCTCGCGCGAATACGATCGCGACGATGACGAGGGCCGCCGCGCGACACGGATCGGCGAGATGATCGAGCAGGTGCTGGAAGGCAAGCTCAGGCTCCCCGAGGCGGTGGCCAAGCGCGCGGTGCGCAGCAAGGCGCGGCCGTTCATCGTCGAGCCCGAAGTGACCATCAACAACCAGTGGTCCGACCGCTACACCGTGATCGAGGTCTCCGGCCTCGACCGCCCCGGCCTGCTCTACCAGCTGACGACCGCGATCTCGAAGCTCAACCTCAACATCGCCTCGGCGCATGTCGCGACCTTCGGCGAACGCGCCCGCGACGTGTTCTATGTCACCGACCTGCTCGGCGCCCAGATCACCGCGCCGACCCGGCAGGCCGCGATCAAGAGCGCGCTGCTGCATCTGTTGTCGAGCGAGGACCAAGCGGCGAAGCCGGCGGCGTGAAGGCGATGCGCTCCCCTGTCATGTCCCGAGACGTCGAAAAACTGAGCCCGGAATCCATCAGGGCTAGAGGGGACTGGATTCCGGGCTCTCTCGGAGGCTGTTGTCGGACCGGTCTTGCGCGACCCTGGCGTGAGCAGCCATCGCTTCGGTCCGGCAGCCTGCCGGGGCTAACTCCTGGGGTGGCCTACGATCCCTGGTCCGGCACGCCTGCTTGCGCGTGCAGCGCCGCCAGGCTCGCCCCCAACAAGGCCAGGTAGCTCGTCTGACAGATCACGACGCCCAGATCGAAGACGTCGAGCATATCGATCGAGGAATTGTCGGCCGGAGCGCTCGATGCTTGCTTGCCACCATCGATAACGGTCGGCTGGAAGCTGCGGTCGAGCCTCTGACGCTTTGCCTCGTGCCCGGCATCTTCGGAGCAAAGGATCAGATGCAGGCGCGTGTTGGGCATTTCAATCTCCCATCTCTGATTGGCGATTGCTGAACCCCGAAAGGCCTCTACTGTCATCGAGTTACCCAATAAGCGTAGCCACCGGGAGGAAACCGGCCATTGAACGGAGGTTGATCCGGCCGTTACATTCGGATGGGGACGACATACTTTGGTTTAGCCGCAACCTGGGCCTGAGTTCGTCCGGCGATTGCGCTTTCCGCGCGATCTCGCGCCACGCGAGCGGATCGCCTAAATCGCCCCCACGATCCCGTTCGGACGTCGAGAAAGCTGCTAGTATGCAGTTTGTTAGGAGGGCGACGTTGTCGCCGCTGATGGTAGGTCACCTAGCGACGCAGCGCGGCCCATGACGGCCAAGTGCTGGATAGCCAAGTGCTGGTGCTGCCGATGATGCGCATCCCGACCAAAAAATCCTGGTCGGCCGAGCAATGGCTGCTCGGCGGCATGGCGCTGGCTTTGGCCGCAACCTGCATTGGGCTGCTGCTTGGTCCGCAGCCTGCAGCTTCCGCCCATCTGATTGCGCTGGCGCTGCTGATCGCCTCGCTTGCCGCCGCATTGCTGATGATGGGGGTGGTGGGGCGCACCCACAGGCAGATGGAAGCCATGTCGCGCGGCCGGGCCAGCGGCGAAGAGCGCGCAATAGAGGCCCTGCGCAACAGCGAAGCGCAATGGAAGGAGGCGTTCGAGCACAATCCGGTCATGTACTTCATGGTCGACGCCATGGGTCTCGTGCTGTCGGTCAACACGTTCGGCGCGGCACAACTCGGCTACACCGTCGACGAATTGCTCGGACAATCCGTGCTGCGGGTCTTTGCCGCCGAAGACCGAGAGATGGTCCAACGCAACGTCGCGGCGTGCCTCGAGAACATCGGCCAAACCCACAATTGGGAAATCCGGAAGATCCGCAAGGACGGCTCAAGACTTTGGGTTCGTGAAAATGCCAAGGCCGTGCGGCGGCAGGACGACCGATTGATCGTGCTGATCGCATGCGAGGATATCACCGAGCGCAAACGGGCCGAAAACGCGCTGCAGCAGAGCGAAATGTACCTGAGCGAAGCCCAGCGATTGAGCCACACCGGCAGCTTTGGCTGGCACGTCGCCAGCGGTGAGGTGATCTGGTCGGAAGAGACGTTCAGGATCTTCGGCTTCGACAGGGCGCCTTCCATCAAGCATGCCACGGTCCTGCAGCGCATCCATCCGGATGATCGCGCCCGCGTGCAACGGACCATCGACAGCGCCTCGCTCGACGGCAAGGACTTCGAGCACGGCTACCGATTGCTGATGCCGGACGGCGCGATCAAATATGTTCACGCCAGGGCGCATGCGGTGACCGCCCCCTCGGGCGACACCGAATTCATCGGAGCGGTCACCGACGTCACCGCCCGCAAGCGCGCCGAGGCGGAGCTGCATGAAGCGCAGACCAACCTCGCGCACGTCACGCGCGTGACGGCACTCGGCGAGCTCGCCGCATCGATTGCCCATGAGGTGAACCAGCCGCTGGCCGCGGTGGTCGCCAACGCCGCGGCATGCCTGCGCTGGCTCAACCGGGCGGCTCCCGATTTGAATGAGGCGCGCGGGGCGGTCAGGTCGATCATCAGCGACGGCAACCGGGCAGGCGAGGTCATCCAGCGCGTCCGCGCGCTCGTGAACAAGACGACCGGTCAGATGGCGCCGCTCGACACCAATGAAGCCATCAACCAGGTGATCGGCCTGTTGCAGCATGAACTGCAGAGCCACCTTGTATCCCTGCAGCTGGACCTCGCTCCCGCGCTCCCGCCTGTTGTCGCCGACCGCGTCCAGCTGCAGCAAGTCATCCTCAACCTCGTCGTCAATGGCATCGAGGCAATGCAGCCGGTCACGGACAGGCCACGGGAACTCGTGATCCGGACGCACCAAGACGATGCCGGGCAGATCCTGGTCACGGTCACCGACTGTGGTGTCGGGGTTGCGACAGAGGATGCCGAGCGGCTGTTTGACGCCTTCTACACCACCAAGGCCAGCGGCATGGGAATGGGGTTGTCGATCTGCCGCTCGATCGTCGAAGCCCACCGAGGGCGCCTGTCCGTGTCCAGAAATATCGGCCCCGGCACGACGTTCCAGTTCACCCTGCCGCTGCATCAGGAGGATCATGCATGGTGATTGGACGCGCGGCATCGCCTCCCGCCCTCGCGAACGCCGAGGATCCGATCGTGTTCATCGTCGACGACGACCTGTCAGTGCGAGACTCGCTGAGCAATCTTTTCCGGTCGGTCGGCTTGCGGACCGCAGCGTTCGGGTCGGCCCATGAATTTCTGCAGCACAAGCTCCCCGATGTTGCGAGCTGCCTGATCCTGGACATCAGGCTGCCCCGGCTGAGCGGCCTGGACTTTCAGGCGGAATTGGCCAAGGCCGATATTCATACTCCGATCATCTTCATGACCGGCCATGGCGATATCCCGATGACGGTCAGAGCCATGAAGGCCGGAGCCGTCGACTTCCTGACCAAGCCGTTCCGCGATCAGGACATGCTGGATGCCGTCACGACTGCGATCGAACGCGACAGAACTCGCCGCAATGAGGCCCGGGCGCTCGCGAACCTGCGCGCAGCCTTCGCGACCCTGACCCCTCGTGAGCGCCAGATCATGAGCCTCGTCACCGCGGGGCTGATGAACAAGCAGGTCGCCGCCGAAATCGGCGTAGCCGAGATCACAGTCAAGATACACCGCGGGCACATTATGCGGAAAATGGCGGCAAAGTCGTTGCCTGACCTGGTCAGGATGGCGCAGATCCTCGGGATCAAGCAGGCATCCGGCAGTGCGCAAACCTAAGTATGATTCTCCGGCCGCGGCGACGACGCACTGTGGCTCCGTGAGAGCCTATACCAGAGGCCCCTCTGGCCGTTCCAGGAAACCCTTCTTGTCCAACCCGGTGATATCAATCGTCGACGATGACATGTCGGTCCGCACCGCGACCGACAACCTCGTCAGGTCGCTTGGCTACGCGGTCCAGACCTACGCGTCGGCCGAAGAATTCCTGCATTCGCCGCAACTGAACGACACCTCCTGCGTAATCGCCGATGTCAGGATGCCGGCCATGAGCGGGCTCGACCTGCAGGCCCGTCTGATTGCCGACGGCCGGCGCGTTCCGTTCATTTTCATCACGGCCTTCTCCGTCGAAACCGATCGGGCCCGCGCCATGCAGGCGGGAGCGATCTGCTTTCTGATCAAGCCGTTCGACGGAGATACGCTGGTCAAATGCCTCGATGCAGCTCTGGCACAGCGCGGCACAGCGACGAGCGGGTGAGTTCAAATCGGGTATACGCAAGGATGGTGCCGAGAAACATCTGGACAAGTTGCACATCGACGGTGGCAGCGCGAGATTTCGCGGCGCCGTCCCTCAAGAAGACCGACGGCAACGACAGCATCAGACATTCTTGATTGGCAAATGGCAGTTCCTCGGAGGGTCGCCAATGCGTACGGAACCGCGCTGCGCCCAGTGTGACAGTGAAGATGCCAAGATCATCTGCTTGCGAAATCCGGCGGGTGAGCGCTACTGCGGACGGCTCTGTCTTCACAAGGGTCAGGAGAACTTCACTCGCTGGCTTTGGCGAGCGAAGGCGGCTTCATGACAGGCCGTTGCGGGAATCCAGGATGCCGGCGGCCCTTCGGACTGATCCGGCATAGCTGGTACTTCGAGCAGTTCTGCTCGACGAAGTGCCGCGAGATCTACAAGCGGCAGCTCGAGCGCAACAAGGCCTATTGGAAGTGGCTCTATCCCCTCCGAGAACCGGCGGCCCATCGAAAAGCTGATCTGACGGCGAAGGCCAGATTTTTGTTTTGACGTGTTTTCTTCACCCGAACCGGCGGCCACTTCGTTCGAAAACGCTCAAGGGAGCTCCGATGACGACGGTCGATGCGATGCTGGTAGGAGCGATCCTCGCGTGGGTGCCTTCGCTCGTTGTATTCCTCTACATCGTGCGCGATCTGCGAAACATGCCGCGCGAGGATCTCGATTGATCGTCTCGCTGCGGCTGAGTTCGGCCGCTATATCTCCGCGCCCTCGTGCCGCAGCAGCCAGCGCTTGCGCTCCAGTCCGCCGCCATACTTGACCAGCGAGCCGTTGGCGCCGATCAGGCGGTGGCAGGGCACGACGACGCTGATCGGGTTGGAGCCGTTGGCGTGGCCGACTGCGAGCATCGCGTTCGGCATCTTCAGTTTCGCCGCCAGCGCGCCGTAGCTCATGGTGGTGCCCGGCGCAATCTTCGGCAACGCGTGCCAGACCTTCTGCTGGAACGGCGTGCCGGCAACACGCCATTCGACGTCGGTCAGGCGATCGAGATCGCCGTTGAAGTAATCGCCGAGCGCCTTGCGCATCGCCGCCGGCGCGCGGCCGTCCCGCAGCGTCACGGCGCCATAGTGCAGCCGCAGCAGGTCGAGCATTCGCCCCTCATAGTCGTCCCAGTCGAGCGCGCGCAGCACGCCGTCGTCATCGGTCACCAGCAGCGCGGTGCCGATCGGCGTCTTGAGGCGGTCGAGGTTGAAGGTCTGTGCGGTCTTGCGGTCGGCCATATCAGTCACTCTGGGAAGTCATTGCTCTCGAAACAGGTCGCTCGGCATACAATTCACCGCCCGCGTGCTAGCGTCCACCCGAATTCCGGTGAGAGCGTTTTCGAGCGAAGTGGAGACCGGTTCGCGTGAAGAAAACGCGTCAAGATAAGAATCTTGAGCTTCGGTTCTGATTCAATCAGAACCGAAGCTCTTGGGGGGACCGAATATGCTTTTACTTGCCAATGTCCTGGTCGCGGTGGTGGCCGCGCTGCATGTCTATTTCCTTGTGCTCGAGATGTTTCTCTGGACCAAGCCGCTCGGACTGAAGACCTTTCGCAACTCGATCGAGAAGGCGACCGATTCGGCCGTGCTTGCCGCCAATCAGGGGCTCTATAACGGCTTCCTTGCCGCCGGACTGATCTGGGGCCTGGTGTACGGCAATGCCGCCTTCGCCTTCCAGATCAAGACATTCTTCCTGCTCTGCGTGATCGTCGCCGGCGCCTATGGCGCCGCCACCGTCAGCCGGCGCATTCTTTATGTGCAGGCGGCACCCGCGGCGCTCGCGCTGATCCTGCTCTGGCTCGCTTAAAGCGCGGGCGCGCTTTTGCTTTCTTGCGCATGATCCCTTCGAAAAGCCGCTTCACAGTTTTCCGGATCATGCTCAAACGCGACATCGCGCGCAGGGGGCATCATCTTGCAATACCCTCGCCCTTCCTCCATCATCCTGATAACGGTGACATCCGCCGGCTTGAGCCTTGCGGACAAGATCACCGGCAACATGGGAGGTCACGGACATGAGGAGCGTGCAATTGCTCGCTGCGACAGCGCTTGCCATCGCGTTGTCGGTTACATCGGCCACCGCGCAGAAGAAATACGACGTCGGCGCGACCGACACCGAGATCAAGATCGGCCAGACCGTGCCATTCTCGGGCCCCGCATCCGCCTATGCCGGCATCGGCAAGACCCAGGCGGCCTACCTCAAGATGATCAACGATCAGGGCGGCATCAACGGCCGCAAGCTGAACCTGATCCAGTATGACGACGCCTATTCGCCGCCGAAGGCGGTCGAGCAGGTGCGCAAGCTGGTCGAGGGCGACGAGGTGCTGTTCACGTTCCAGATCATCGGCACGCCGTCGAATGCCGCCGTGCAGAAATACCTGAATTCCAGGAAGGTGCCGCAGCTGCTCGCCTCCACCGGCGCCTCGCGCTTCTCCGATCCGCAGAACGCGCCGTGGACGATCGCCTTTAACCCGAACTACCAGTCCGAGGGGCGCATCTACGCCAAATACATCCTGGCCAATCACCCCAACGCCAAGATCGGCATCTTCTACCAGAACGACGATCTCGGCCGCGACTACATCACCGGCCTGAAGAGCGGACTCGGCGACAAGGCCGAGAGCATGATCGTCGCCGAGGTGTCCTACGAGCTGACCGACCCGACCGTCGATTCCCAGATCGTCAAGCTGAAGGCCGCCGGCGTCGATCTGCTCTATAACGCGTCGACGCCGAAATTCGCAGCTCAAGCGATCCGCAAGGTCGCGGACCTTGACTGGCACCCGGTGCACATCCTCGACATCAATGCGAGCCCGGTGTCGGCGACGCTGAAGCCGGCCGGCCTCGACATCTCCAAGGGCATCATCTCGACCAATTACGGGAAGGACCCCGCCGATCCGCAGTGGAAGGACGATCCCGGCGTGAAGGCCTATTTCGCCTTCATGGACAAGTATTACCCGGAGGGCGACAAGCTCAACACCGTCAACACCTACGGCTATTCGACGGCCGAACTCCTGATCCAGGTGCTCAAGCAGTGCGGCGACGACCTCACCCGCGAGAACCTGATGAAGCAGGTGACCAGCCTGAAGAAGTTCGTGCCGAGCCTGGCGCTGCCGGGCATGTCGATCACGACGGGACCGAACGACTATCGCATCAACAAGCAGATGCAGATGATGAAGTTCAACGGCGAGCGCTGGGAGCTGTTCGGCCCGATCATCGAGGACACCGGACCGGCGGGTTAGCGGCTTCGCCATTTAAGACCCGTCATGCTGAGGAGGCCGCGCAGCGGCCGTCTCGAAGCACGACGGCCCAGTTGGGCCGTTCATCCTTCGAGACGCGCTACGCGCTCCTCAGGATGACGGGGATAATGCGATTGCGGCGGGTAGGTTCGACGAACTCAATCCACCTCCGCGACACGCTCAGCGCGCCCCGAGCGCCCCTCTTTTGCACCGCCCCCTACTTTCGTTGACTGAAATCGCTCGCCTTTTCGGCATCCGTCGCCTTGCATCGCAGCAACGGTTCCTCCAGTATCCCGGCCCAGCGATGGCGACCGGGGGACCTTGAACCCGCGGACAAGATCATCGGCCAACCATCAGTCACGTGAGGAAAACAGCATTATGAGGAATGGGATTTTCCACTTGGTCACGGGAACGGCGCTCGCGATCGCGCTGTCTGCAACGTCGGCCTCCGCGCAAAAGAAATACGATCCCGGCGCGAGCGACACCGAGATCAAGATCGGCCAGACCGTGCCGTTCTCGGGCCCCGCATCCGCCTATGCCTCGATCGGCAAGACCCAGGCGGCCTATTTCAAGATGATCAACGATCAGGGCGGCATCAACGGCCGCAAGATCAATCTGATCCAGTATGACGACGCCTATTCGCCGCCCAAGGCCGTCGAGCAGGTGCGCAAGCTCGTCGAGAGCGACGAGGTGCTCCTGACCTTCCAGATCGTCGGCACGCCGTCGAACGCCGCCGTGCAGAAATATCTCAACGCCAAGAAGGTGCCGCAGCTGTTCGCCGCCACCGGCGCCTCGAAGTTCACCGATCCGAAGAACTTCCCCTGGACGCTCGGCTTCAACCCGAACTACTTCGTCGAAGGCCGCATCTACGGCCAGTACATCCTGAAGGAGCATCCGAACGCCAAGATCGGCGTGCTTTATCAGAACGACGACCTCGGCAAGGATTATCTGAACGGCATCAAGGCCGGCCTCGGCGACAAGGCCGCCAAGATGATCGTGGCCGAAGCCTCCTATGAGGTCTCCGACCCGACCATCGATTCCCAGGTGATCAAGATCAAGGACGCCGGCGTCGACCTGTTCTTCTCGGCCTCGACGCCGAAGCAGGCGGCGCAGGCGATCAAGAAGATCGCCGAGCTCGGCTGGCATCCGGTCCACATCGTCGACATCAACGCCACCTCGGTCGGCGCCGTGCTGCAACCGGCGGGCTTGGAGGCCTCCAAGGGCCTGATCTCGACCAACTACGGCAAGGATCCGGCCGATCCGCAGTGGAAGGACGATCCGGGCATGAAGCGCTATTTCGACTTCATGGCCAAGTACTATCCCGACGGCGACAAGAACTCGAACTTCAACACCTATGGCTACTCCACCGCCCAGCTGATGGTGCATGTGCTGAAGCAGTGCGGCGACGAGCTGACGCGCGAGAACGTGCTGAAGCAGGCCACCAACCTGAAGAACGTCGACCTCGACATGGCGCTGCCCGGCATCAAGGGCAACACCACGCCGAACGACTATCGCGTCAACAAGCAGCTGCAGATGATGAAGTTCAACGGCGAGCGCTGGGAGCTGTTCGGCCCGATCCTCGAAGACGCCGGCCCGGCGGGCTAGTCGTTCGCACAGAGTTGAGATGCAATCGGCGGCCTCCGGGCCGCCGATTTGATTTTGGGCTTCGCCCTATCATTCCATCACCGTCACCCTGAGGAGGCCGCAACGCGGCCGTCTCGAAGGGTCGACGGCCACTAGCGGGGCCGGGCATCCTTCGAGGCGCGCTACGCGCTCCTCAGGATGACGGGATAGAAATCTCGCTTCGTGCGCTCACTCCGGGATCTCACCAAAATTCTTCCCGACCGGCAGCACGGCGTGTCGGATCAGCCGCGAATCCTCGACACCGGCCTGGCGATGCTTCACCGCCTCGCGATAGACGGGATCGCGGATCATTTCGACGAAGGCGGCGACGCTTGGATACTCGGCGATGAAGCAGTGATCCCACCGCTCCTCTTGCGGACCGATCAGCATCAGCTCGAAGCGGCCCTGCCAGACGATGCGGCTGCCGAGGCGTTCGAACACCGGCCCGCTCTCGCGGCCATAGGCGGCATAGGCCTCCGCGCCGGTCGCCTTGCGGCCGTCGGGATAGGCGGCCCATTCGCGCAAGCGCACCAGATTGAGCATGTGGATCGGGCCCGGCCGGTTGTTGTCCCGGAATTGCGCAAACACGTCTTTCGTCGGGTCGATATGGCCCATGCGATGCTCCTTTGTTTTATTGTTCCCCAGAGCGCGATCGCTTGATCGCGCTCTACCATCCTCATTTGAGCATGATCTTTTCGGAAAACCGGTGCCCACTTTTCCGGATCATGCTCCCTATGTAGCACGCGCCGCCTCACCTCCTAATCCCCCGTTAAGCTTTGCGTAACCGCCCCTTAAACCGGGAACGCTAGCGTGCGCCCCTGTCAGGGTGTGAGCGTTGCGGATGGCGTGGGGACGTAAAAAAGGCGGTGCGCGCAAGGAGCCGCTGTTCGGGCTTCCGGCCGCGCTTGCCGACCTCCGGCTGTCGCCCTCCGATCGCGTTCCCGGCGGTGGCGACGATACGCCCGCCAAATCCAAACCCAAAAGCAGCGATTCCGGTAGCGAGAAGCCGCGCCCGTCGCGCAGCGGCAGCAAGCGGCGGAGCAAGTCGCGCGGTTTTGGGATCGGCCGCCTGTTCTATTGGACCGCGGTGCTCGGCCTGTGGGCGGGCATTGCGGTGATCGGTGTCGTGGTGTGGGTCGGCGCGCATCTGCCGCCGATCCAGTCCCTGGAAATTCCGAAGCGTCCGCCGACGATCCAGATCGTCGGCATCGACGGCAGCGTGCTGGCGCAACGCGGCGAAATGGCCGGCGCCAACATCGCGTTGAAGGACCTGCCGCCCTATCTGCCGAAGGCCTTCATCGCCATCGAAGACCGCCGCTTCTATTCGCATTTCGGCGTCGACCCGCTCGGCATTTTACGCGCAGCCATCACCAATGTGCTGCATCGGGGTGTATCGCAGGGCGGTTCGACCTTGACCCAGCAGCTCGCCAAGAACCTGTTCCTGACCCAGGAGCGCACCATGCAGCGCAAGCTGCAGGAGGCCGAGCTCGCGCTGTGGCTGGAACGCAAGCATTCCAAGAACGAGATCCTCGAGCTCTATCTCAACCGCGTCTACTTCGGTTCCGGCGCCTACGGCGTCGAGGCCGCCGCCCAGCGCTATTTCGGCAAGTCGGCGAAGAACGTGACCTTGCCGGAAGCTGCGATGCTCGCGGGCCTCGTCAAGTCGCCGTCGCGGCTGGCGCCAAACCGCAACCCCGAGGGCGCCGAGCAGCGTGCGCAGGTCGTGCTCGCGGCGATGGCCGACGCCAAGTTCATCACCGAGGCGCAGGCAAAAGCCTCGATCGGCCAGCCCTCGATTGCGGTGAAGCCGGCCGGCGCCGGCACCGTGAACTATGTCGCGGACTGGATCGGTGAAGTGCTCGACGATCTGGTCGGCCAGATCGACCAGGACATCGTGGTGCAGACCACGATCGATCCGAAGCTGCAGAACGTCGCCGAAGCCGCCGTCATCGACGAGCTCGCCGCCAAGAGCGTGAAGTTCAATGTCAGCCAGGGCGCGCTGGTGGCGATGACGCCCGACGGCGCGGTGCGCGCCATGGTCGGCGGCCGGAACTATGCCGAGAGCCAGTATAATCGCGCCGTCACCGCCAAGCGGCAGCCGGGCTCGTCGTTCAAGCCGTTCGTCTATCTCGCCGCAGTCGAATCCGGGTTGACACCGGACACCATCCGCACCGACGCGCCGCTCGACATCAAGGGCTGGAAGCCGGAGAACTACACCCACGAATATTTCGGCTCGGTGACATTGACCCAGGCGCTGGCGATGTCGCTGAACACGGTGGCGGTGCGGCTCGGCGTCGAGGTCGGCGCCAAGAATGTGGTGCGCACCGCGCACCGGCTCGGCATCTCCTCCAAGTTAGAGCCGAACGTCTCGATCGCGCTCGGCACCTCGGAAGTATCCGTGATCGAGCTGGTCGGCGCCTATGCGCCGTTCGCCAATGGCGGCTACGCCGTGTCGCCGCATGTGGTGACCAAGATCCGCACCAGCTCCGGCAAGCTGCTCTATGACCGCCCGACGGAGCCGCCAAACCAGGTGATCGAACCGCGCTATGACGCGATGATGAACAGCATGATGCGCGAGACGCTGATCTCGGGCACCGCGCGCAAGGCGGAGATCCCCGGCTGGACCGCCGCCGGCAAGACCGGCACCAGCCAGGATTATCGCGACGCCTGGTTCATCGGCTACACCGCCAAGCTCGTCACCGGCGTCTGGCTCGGCAATGACGACAATTCGCCGACAAAGAAGGCGACCGGCGGCGGACTGCCGGTGGAAGTGTGGACCCGCTTCATGAAGGCCGCGCATCAGGGCGTGCCGGTCGCGGCGATCCCGAACTCGCAGGGCAGCTGGGCGCCGGCGAACCTGGTGCAGATCTCGTCGCAGATATCAACGCCTTCCGCACCGGCGGCGCCGATGCAGATTCAACCGCCGATGCAGGCGCCACCCCCAGCGCCGGTTCCGTCCGGCGGCGGCTATTATCGCCAGC
>NZ_JACMYP010000206.1 GCF_020889705.1 Bradyrhizobium altum
GGGCGGACGGCGAATGGCGCTGAACCGGGAGTGGCATCGAGACCATCGCATGCCGCCCCGGGCCAGCCGCGAGCAGCGCATCAAGTGGCATGTTGCGCATGCGGCGGCGTGCGCGTGCCGGCCGATCCCCGACAGCATCAAGGCTGACGTCGAGAAGCTGCTCAAGCTTCGCAGCAAGACATAGCTGCGGCTACCTGTGATGGCGCTGGCACTCGCAATCCTGAAATGGCTCATGATCGCCGCGGCGGTCGTCTATCTCGGCGGACTCGCGGTGCTGTACGTCAAGCAGCGCGAATTGCTGTTTCCGATCCCGCCGGTCGGGCGGACGGCACCCGCAGCCGCCGGTCTTCCCGAAGCGGAGGAGCATGTCCTGACCACGGCCGATGGCGAGAAGGTCATCGTCTGGCACGTGCCGGCGAAGCCGGGCCGGCCGGTCGTGCTGTTCCTTCCGGGCAATGGCGATTTCCTTGCCGGCCGCGTGGCACGCTTCAAGGCCATCACGGCCGACGGCACCGGGCTGGTGGCGTTGTCCTACCGGGGGTACGCCGGCTCGAGCGGATCTCCGACCGAGCAGGGCCTGCTGCAGGACGCTGCAGCCGCCTACGCGTTCAGCACCGCGCGGTACCGCGCCGAGCAGATCGTAGCCTGGGGATTCTCGCTCGGCACCGGCGTCGCGGTCGCGCTCGCCGCCGAACATCCGGTCGGTAGACTGATCCTGGAGGCACCGTATACCTCGACGGTTGACGTTGCCGGTGAGCACTTCTGGTTTGTGCCGGTCAGCCTGCTGATGCGGGATCAATTCCACTCCGACCAGCGAATCGCCGGCGTCACAGCGCCGCTCCTGATCATGCACGGCACCAACGATCCGATGATACCGATCCGCTTGGGCGAGCGGCTGTTCGGCCTCGCCCATGAGCCGAAGCAGTTCGTGCGGCTGCCCGGTGGCGGGCACGACGATCTCGACGATTTCGGTGCGATGGATGCCGCGAGGCGGTTTATCGACGCCGCGAGAGGCTGACGGCGGCGATTGTCTGTCGCATAATCGAGGTCACCGAAGTGAGGGGACCCGACAATGAGCGCACACGGACCGATGCCACGGTCGGCCTGGCTGTATCCCGTTCTCGCGGTGCTGTTGTTTGCCGCGGTCTCGGCCTCCGGCTACAGCTTCGCGCCATCGCCCGGGGGCTGGGTGTTCGCGGCCGTGCTGCTGGTGATCCTGTTCGGCACTGTGTTCGCGGCTGTCCACCATGCCGAGATGATTGCCGAGCGGATCGGCGAGCCGTTCGGCACGCTGCTCCTGACGCTGGCGGTGACGGTCATCGAGGTGGCGCTGATCTCAACCATCATGCTGGGCGACACGCCGGCGCCGACCCTGGCGCGCGATACCGTGTTTGCGGTGGTGATGATCGTCTGCAACGGCCTGGTCGGGCTGTGCATCTTCATCGGCGGCATCCGCTACCGCGAGCAGGATTTTCAGATCACCGGCGCCAACCTCTACCTCAGCGTGCTGTTCGTGCTCGCGACCATCACGCTGGACATGCCTAATTTCACGCTCACCGCCCCGGGACCGATCTACTCCACGGCCCAGCTCGCCGTGATCAGCGTCGTGACCCTGCTGCTTTATGCGGTGTTCCTCTACACCCAGACCATCCGCCACCGCGATTATTTCGTCAGCGGCGCCAATGAGGCGGCGGCGCATGGCAAGGTGATGTCGGACCGCATGACGGCGATCAGCGTCGCCCTGTTGCTGGTTTCGCTGCTGGCGGTGGTGCTGCTGGCCAAGAAATTCTCGCTGGTGGTGGATGTCGTCACCGTCAAGATCGGCGCACCGCCGGCTTTTGCCGGTCTGGTGGTGGCGGCCCTGATCCTGCTGCCGGAGAGCGTTGCCGCGGTGTCGGCGGCGCGCAAGAACGACCTGCAGAAGAGCATCAACCTCGCGCTCGGCTCCTCGATCGCCACCATCGGGCTCACGGTTCCCGCGGTGGCCGTTGCCGCCTCGATGCTCGACAAGGAGCTGGTGCTCGGGCTCAGCAACCAGCATATGCTGATCCTGCTGCTGACCTTCATGGTCAGCATGCTCACCTTCGGAACCGGCCGCACCAACATCCTGTTCGGGCTTGTTCACATGGTGGTGTTCGCGGTGTTCGTGTTCATGGTGTTCGTGCCCTAAAGCGCGATGAGATTGGGTTGAATCGTCATCGCGCTTTAGCCTTTTGTTTGCGCATGATCTTTTCGGAAAACCGCTTCGCACTTTTCCGGATCATGCGTTAGAGCATGATCCGCTCAACAAGAAACCTGGAGAAGTGACGATGCTGAGCGCCAAGTCGGATGTGCAGGTGGATACGGCGGAGGTTCGCGTGACCGAATGGCGGCTCGCGCCCGGCAGCGCCACCGGCCACCACACCCACGAGATGGACTACGTCATCGTTCCGATCACGACGGGCGAGATGACGATCGTGGCGCCGAACGGCGAGCGCTCGAAGGCCCAGCTCGGCGCCGGCAAATCCTATTTCCGCAAGGCCGGGGTCCAGCACGACGTGCTTAACGAGACGGCCAGCGAGATCGTGTTCCTCGAGGTCGAGCTCAAGCCCTGAAGCGGTGCCAAGGACCCTCAAGGAACCCTGCGCGCGCCGAATGGCAGGTCCGTGTTCGCGCGGCTGTGGAAATTCATAACCCGTTAACGGCTGCACGATGATCTAGAAGGTGGATGCGACCTGCGCAGGGGGCGCCTCCGCTGAAACCAAAGTGACACCAAAGGTGACGTCGGAACGGGGGTTTGCCACCGATCCGTCGCAGTTGATCCCTGAATGTGCCTCAAAGTTCCAGCATGAAATAACGGGGTGGGGAGTGGCAGGTCATGCTGAGTTACCTGAAGAAATTCGTGATGGACATCTTACCCTCGGTGGCAGCGACCATCATCGGGGCGTACATCGTCAATCATTACATCGTGGCCAAGCCGCAAGCGCCGGATGCCGCAGCCGTGACCGCCGCCGTGGATCCCAAGGCGGATCCGAAAGCCGCCGCCAAGCCCGCCGAAAAGTCCACCGTGGTCAGCAGCCTCCCGGAAGCCGGCGTGAAGGCCAAGGGCATGTCCGAGCGCACCCTGATCGAGCGGTCGGCGTCGGAGAAGGCCACCGTCACCGAGAAGCCCGCCGATCCCAAATCGGCTGATACCAAATCTGTCGACACCAAAGCTGATGCGCCGGCCGAGACGGCCAGCATCCCCGCCGACGCGCGCCATCATCCGGCAGCGCCGAAGGCGGTCGCGAAGGCTGCGCCCGCCGCGGCGCCGGTCGAGTCCGCCGTCACGCCGGAGGAAGCCCGCGATGCCAACGATCTTGCGCGTGCCGCCATCGAGCGGCTGCGCAAGGAGCGTCCGCAGGACGCTGCGCGGTCCCAGGACGCCGTGCGTACCCAGGACGCTCGCAGCACCGATCTCGCCCGCCTGCCTGACCAGCAGCGTCCGGCGGCAGCCCCGGCGATCCGGCCGTTGCCGCCGCCGATCATGGTGTCGAACCCGTCCAGCGACAATGCCGATCAAGCCGCGCAGCCGCGTCCGCCCTACGCCGCCAATGCCCAGGATGCGAATCGGCTGACGCCGCCGGCGGACATTCCGGTCCCGGTGTTGCAGGCCCCGCTCGACCTGCGCGCCGACGCTGCGATGCCGGCGCCGAAGAACGAGCGCACGTCGGTGACCGACGACATGTTCTCCGGCATGAAGTCGATGTTCCACGCCGTCCTGCCGAAGTAACGCGCAGCACGGATCTATTGTTCTCGACGCACCCTCTTCGAGCGAATCGGTATCCGCTTCGCTCGAAAGCGCGCTAGCCGCCGGTGCGCGCCAGCCCGCTGCGCGCGCTTCCGTCATTTGGCCGCAGCGCGAGCGCGCGATTGTAGGACGCCGCTGCCTTGGCCCTATCGCCGAGCCGCTCATAGGCTTGGCCGCGCGCGCTCCATGCCGCAACATTGCCGGGATCGGCCTGCACGGCCTCGTCGAGGTCGGAGGCGGCCTGCTTGGCCTTGTCGAGCGCGAGGTAGCTGGTGGCGCGGCCGACCAGCGGCTCGGCCTTTTGCGGCGACAGCCCGCTCGCCGCCGTGAAATCGTCGATCGCCTGCTGATGTTGTCCGCGGCCCTGATAGATCAGGCCACGGCCGTACAGCGCCTGGATGTTGTAAGGGTCGGCGGTCAGCGCCTGCTCGAATTCCGCCTGCGCCTCATCGACCTTGCCGGAATGCGCCAGCACCTGGCCGCGCGTGGCGTGATCCTTGGCGCTGTTGATGTCCTGTGGGGTGATCGTGTCGGCAGCAGGCTTGTCGGCAGCGGCAGCCTGTTTCGGCTTGTCGTCCGAGCCCCATGATCCCAGGTCGAAGGAACAGCCCCCGAGCGGCAGGCCGAGAACCACGGCCATGATGACGAGGTGCGCCGCGCGACGGCGGTGCGCAGCTTCTGGGAGCGGGGAGCGGAGCGCCGGAACGGCCATCATGCAAAGTACTCTTGCCGGTCGTTTTGCATGGGTCCCCGGAACGCGGCTTGCTTCAAAACGACAACGCGGGCCCGTGGCCCGCGCTGTTAGACTTCCAAATCGGCAAAACGGTTCAGCGGGGGCCGCGACTGGCGCCTGCACCACCGGGACGGCCGCCGCGGTCGCCACCGGGACCAGCGCCGAACACCGGCTTCGGCTTCATCGGCAGCAGGCCTTCGCGCTGCAGCTTCTTGCGCGCCAGCTTGCGTGCGCGGCGCACGGCTTCAGCCTTTTCGCGAGCCTTCTTCTCAGAGGGCTTTTCGTAGTGACCGCGGAGCTTCATCTCGCGGAAAATGCCCTCGCGCTGCATCTTCTTCTTCAGCGCCTTCAGGGCTTGGTCGACATTGTTATCGCGGACGAGAACCTGCACGCGGCATCCTCTTTTGAATTGATCGGTTCGGAATTCTGGCGAGGTAAAGGGGCGGCAAAAGGCCTGCCTCTTAACCCTAGGCGCGCGCATGTATCAGACAAACGCGCAGATGTCCACCGGTGGAGTGACTTTAGGGCCTAGTAAAGCCACGAAATGGGGCGAAAATGCCTTCGTGCGGCCCTGATTTGGGTGGTTTGGCGCCGGGATCGGGGCCGCTCCCGGAGTTTCAGATAACCCGGACATTGGAAATAGGGGAGATGCCACATGGACATGAAGAAATACGCGGCCGAGCTGATCGGTACGTTCTGGCTCACATTCGCTGGCTGCGGCAGCGCGGTGATCGCGGCCGGCTTTCCGCAGGTCGGGATCGGTCTGGTCGGCGTGTCA
Organism: Bradyrhizobium altum; assembly: GCF_020889705.1. GTDB lineage: Bacteria > Pseudomonadota > Alphaproteobacteria > Rhizobiales > Xanthobacteraceae > Bradyrhizobium > Bradyrhizobium altum. Next base: position 5,281 of record NZ_JACMYP010000206.1, read on the forward strand.
TTGGCCTTCGGGCTGAGTGTGGTGACCATGGCCTATGCGATCGGCCATATCTCGGGTTGCCACCTCAACCCGGCCGTGACGGTCGGGCTCGCCGCGGGCGGGCGTTTCCCCGGCGGCCAGGTGCTGCCCTACATCATCGCGCAGGTCGCCGGCGCGATCATCGCGGCCTGGCTGCTCTATGTGATCGCCAGCGGCGCGCCCGGCTTCGATGTCACCAAGGGCTTCGCCTCCAACGGCTATGACGCGCACTCACCAGGCCACTACAGCATGGTGGTGTGCTTCATCACCGAAGTGGTGATGACCATGATGTTCCTGTTCATCATCATGGGATCGACCCACGGCAAGGCGCCCGCCGGCTTCGCGCCGCTCGCCATCGGCCTCGCGCTGGTGATGATCCATCTGGTCAGCATTCCCGTCACCAACACCTCGGTGAACCCGGCGCGCAGCACCGGGCCGGCTCTGTTCGTCGGCGGCTGGGCGCTGGGGCAGCTCTGGATGTTCTGGGTCGCGCCCCTGATCGGCGGCGCGCTCGGCGGCGTGATCTATCGCTGGCTCAGCGACGAGCCGACCGGTATCGTCGCCGGCGTCAAGACCGCGTGATCCGCTGGAGCGTTTTCGAGCGAAGTGTACGCCGGTTCGCGTGAAGAAAACGCGTCAAAGCACAAAGCTAGAGCATCGGTTCTGATTCAATCAGAGCCGCTGCTCTAGTGGGATCGTGGCCGCCACGATCCCATTTCCATTGATGAGTCGAAGGCGGCTGCCGGTGTGGAATTAATTACAACTTGCGGGCCGGCGTCACTTCGGTGACGTGCCCCATCTTGCGGCCAGGGCGCGGCGTGCCCTTGCCGTACAGATGCACGGTGGCGCCGGGAACGGTGAGCCACTGCTCGTAGCTCAGGATGTCGTCGCCGATCAGGTTGGTCATGGTGACATCGCCGTGGCGCACCGGCTTGCCCAGCGGCCAGCCGGCGATCGCACGGATGTGCTGCTCGAACTGTGAGATCGAGGCGCCGTCGAGCGTCCAGTGGCCGGAATTGTGCACGCGCGGCGCGATCTCGTTGACCAGCACCGTCGGTGTGTCCGTGCCTGTTACCACGAACATCTCCACCGCGAGCACGCCGACATAGTCGAGGGCTGCGGCGATCTTTTCGGCGATCGCCCGCGCCTGCGTTGCAAGCTCGTCGGGGATTGCGGCCGGCGCGCGGGAAATCTTCAGAATGTGGTCGCGGTGCTCGTTCTCGGTGACGTCGAAACACTCGACCTCGCCGGAAGCGGAGCGCGCCGCGATCACCGAGATCTCGCGCTCGAACGGCACGAAGGCCTCGAGGATGGCCGACTTGGTGCCGAGGTCCTGCCAGACCTGCTCGAGGTCGTCGCCGGCGCGGATGATGGCCTGGCCCTTGCCGTCATAGCCGAAGCGGCGGGTCTTGATCACGGCAGGCAGGCCGATCCGCTCGATCGCTGCGTGTAGCGTGGCAACCGAGGAGACGTCGGCATAATCGGCGGTGCCGATCCCGAGCTTGCTGACGAAATCCTTCTCGATCAGCCGGTCCTGCGTGGTCTCGAGGATCTTCTGTGCGGGCAGCACCGGACGGCGCGCGGCGAGCACCATCGCGGTCGCAGCCGGCACATTCTCGAACTCATAGGTGACGACGTCGACGTCGTTGGCGAACAGTTCGAGCGCCTCGACGTCGGCATATTCCGCGCAGGTCGCGTTCTGCACCACGTCGAAGGCCGGCGAGTCCGGATCCGGCGAAAACACCTGGCAGCGGAGCCCGAGGCGCGCGGCGGCAAGCACCAGCATCCGGCCCAATTGTCCGCCGCCGAGGATTCCAATGGTGTCGCCCGGCTTCAGCTTCACGAGGTTCGAAGCCGTCACGCCGAGCCCTCCGGATGCTCCTTGACCGCATCGGTCTGCTGCGTGCGCCAGGCCGCAAGACGGACCGACAATGCAGGATCGTTGAGCGCGAGCACGCTTGCCGCGAGCAACGCGGCATTGATTGCTCCGGCCTTGCCGATCGCCAGCGTCCCGACCGGGATGCCGGCCGGCATCTGCACGATCGAGTAAAGCGAATCGACGCCGGACAGCGCCTTCGACTCGACAGGAACCCCGAATACCGGGAGCGCGGTCAGCGCGGCCGTCATGCCCGGCAGATGGGCGGCACCGCCAGCGCCGGCAATGATCACCTTGTGCCCGGCCGCCTTGGCGCCCTTGGCAAAGGCATAGAGCCGGTCGGGGGTGCGGTGCGCCGAAACGATGCGCGTTTCGCAGGCAACGCCCAGCGCGGCGAGGGTCTCGGCGGCATGGCGCATGGTCTCCCAGTCGGACTGGCTTCCCATGATGATGGCGATCGGAGCGGTCATCTCTTCAATTCTGTGCAGGAATCCAAAAGCATAGGCCGGATTATAGGGGCGGCCTGGGCGTCACCCAAGGCGTGGCAAGGGAGTTAGAATGGACTATCCTGTCTTGGTGAATCCCGGCAAGCCTTCATAAGCAGGCCTCAACAAGGATGCGCATGAAGAAGAAGACGACGGCGGCGGCCTCCGGGACGGCAAAACGACGAAAAGGCGCGCCCGCCGCGCGCAAATCCGTGCCCGGCAGGACGGCAACAAAGGGGACTGGAACCAAAGCGGCTGGAACCGAAGCTTCCACGCGAGGCGCGGTCGCGTCCGGCGATAAATCCACGGTCCGCAGGTTGCGGGCCCAGCTGGCGCGGGCCCAGGCCCGGATCGAGGAGCTGCAGGCCTCCGCCGAGACCGACTTCCTGCTCGACATCCTGAACCGGCGCGGCTTCGAGCGCGAGCTCGTCCGTTCGCTCTCCTTCATCAAGCGCTATCAGGCCTCCGGCGCGCTGATCGTGCTCGACGTCGATCGCCTCAAGCCGATCAACGATGCCTTCGGGCACGCGGCAGGCGACGAGGTGCTGAAGACGATCGTCGCCGCGATATCGGACCAGGTGCGCGCCTCCGACGTGATCGGCCGTCTCGGTGGCGACGAGTTCGCGGTGCTGCTGTGGAATCTCAGCGAGACCGATGCCCGCGCCAAGGCGGTTGCGCTGGAGGAGGCGATCGACCGCCTGACCTTCGTGTTCCGTGGCCGCCAGATCTCCGCGGGCGCGTCCGCTGGTGTTGCGATCCTCACCGCGCATTCGGATGTCGATCGCGTTCTCGATGAGGCTGATCGTGCGATGTATGTGCGCAAGGCGCAGCGGCGCCACGAATCCAGCGGCTAGCAAGGGTTAAAGCGCGCTCAGATCCTCCGGCACATTGCCGTAGGCCCGCAGCAGCTTGGCATCGCCGAATTCGCCGATCGCGGGATCGCCGGTGCGGCTGAACGCGACGGCGCCGATGCTGCCGGGCATCCGCGACATCGTCTCCGCCCGCCGCAGCGCGATCGCGGAGCTCTGGCATTCCTCGGCACTGCCGGCAACCGGCGTGCCGTCGTCGTCCTGCATGAAGGGCAGCGCCACGTAGTAGGTCACGTCCGCCATTGCTGTGCTCTCTGAAGATCAGGCGGCGTCGCTCGCCGCATGGGTTCGCGCCGGCACGCAGCCGGCCGCGATCGCGGCCTGCAATTCCTCGAGCTCGGCTTCCAGATATTCGTTGGCCATGATCAGCGCCTTGATGGTGCTGCGCAGGTTGCCGTCGCACATCGCGATCGCCTGATCGCAGGCCTGCTCGTAGCGGCTGTTGTCGGGCAGGGAAGGCGGTACGGACATGGCGAAACTCCCTCTGATGGCTGGCGGCTGGATCGGCATGTTCTTATTTCGTTCTTTTGGAGTCAAGCGCCGAAAAGCACACCCGCGTCCGTTGTCGCGAACGTGAAGCCGGTCGGGCACTGTGGATGACGGGGAAAACCGGCGCCGGATCTGAACCAGCGGGCCGCCGAACCGCCGAGGCGGGCGTCAGGCGATGATGTCGGGCGTGATCTGATCTTCGATGAAGGCGATGCGGTCGCGCAATTGCAGCTTCCGCTTCTTCAAGCGTTGCAGCATCAAGAGATCCGGCGCCGGCGATTGATGCAGCGCGTCGATCGCGGCATCGAGGTCGCGGTGCTCTTGTTGCAGACGCGCAAGCTCGGCGAAGAGTTCGCGCTCATCCTGATCGTTCATGGTTGTGTATTGACTGGTAAGCACGACGAGGTTGTTGCGACCGAAGCAGCCGCTCGCCGGAATATCCTCCCTGAGCGCGCGCGGCGCAAGCCGAACCGGTTCCATAGTCACGATTAGTTACAGATAAACCGAAATGAGTGCGTGCGGCATTTCGCGTCCCCTATCGACAGTACCGCCCACTCGTGTAGACTTATTGGTCCGGATCGAACCTGAGGTTTAACGCACCGAGGAGTGTTCGCAATGGCAATACAGGCCCATCTCGTTGAGCTGGAGCGTAAGCACAAAATACTCGAGAACGAACTGCACGAAGCGCTCGTTCACCCCTCCGTAGACGATCTCCACATTTGCGAGCTCAAGCGCCGCAAGTTGATGGTCAAGGACCAAATCGAGCGGTTGAGACTTTCCGCCGACGACACGGTCCACTAAGCCGGTTCCTCCGCAAATTTGCAAATAGTCTGGCCTTTTACCGAGGGATGAACGCCGCGGCGCGCATCCCCCGGAGGTCATGCTGCATTTGCTCAGAGCTCTGCCAGCTCGCCGACGTGGTCGGCGACCGCGAGCGATGATGTCAGTCCGGGCGATTCGATCCCGAACAGGTTGATCAGGCCCGCGACGCCGTGATCGGCCGGTCCCTGGATCAGGAAATCCTGGGTCGCGACCGCCGGCGGCACGATCTTGGGCCGGATTCCGGAATAGCTCGGCATCAGCGCCCCGTCCGGCAGGGTCGGCCAGTATTTGCGGATCGCCGGATAGAACCGCTCGGCCCGATCAGGGTCGACGGCGTAATCGATGTGATCGATCCATTCGACGTCAGGGCCGAACCTCGCCTGTCCGGCCATGTCGAGCGTCAGGTGCACGCCGAGCCCGCCGGGCTCCGGCACCGGATAGATCAGGTGCGAGAACGGCGCCCTGGCGCTGCAGCTGAAGTAATTGCCCTTGGCCAAATAGGCCGTTGGAATCAACGCGATCGGCATGCCCTCGACGTTGCGCGCGACCGCCGTCGCGCCGAGGCCGGCGGCATTGACCAGCAGATTGCAGGCGAGCGTCATCGGCGCCGCGCCGCCGGCTTCGATCTCGAGCCCGTTGGCCGTGGCCCTGGCGTGGAGCAGCGGCGTATGGAAGGCGAATGCCGCTCCGGCCGCCTCGGCGTCGCCGCGCAGCGCCAGCATATAGGCATGGCTGTCGATGATCCCGGTGGAGGGCGACAGCAGCGCCGCGTCGCAGTTCAGCGCCGGCTCCAGCGCGCATGCCGCCTCGCCGGACAAGAGCTGCATGTCGTCGACGCCGTTGGCCTCGGCATGGGCCCGGATCGACTGCAGTTTTTCGGTCTCTTTGGCCGTGGTGGCGACGATCAGCTTGCCGCAATTCCTGTGCGGGATGCCGTGCTCGGCGCAGTAGCGATAAAGTGCCCGCTTGCCGCTGACGCACGTCCGCGCCATCAGGCTGCCGGCCCGATAGTAGATGCCGGCGTGGATCACCTCGCTGTTTCGCGACGAGGTGACGGTGCCGATCCCCTCGGCCTCCTCGATCACAATCACTTCGCGGCCGGCCTGTGCCAGCCGGCGCGCCACCGCGAGGCCGATCACCCCCGCACCGACGACCACACAATCAACCCTGTCCATCTCGTCCTTCAGGTCCGAACATTTCCGCGCAGCCACGCCGTTGCCGCCAACATCGTTCAGCCGATCCCATCGTTTTGGGCAAGTGCTTATTAGGCAAGTGCTTGGGCCATCTCAAATAGTTGGGGAGCCATGCCCTGTTAGGGCAGCATTAATCATGTCAGGGCAATTGCCGTACATTAAGTGGCATTTCCCGGTTGCATCCCTACGCGTTTACCCGATCCAAACCGCCGGAGCCGGACACTCGCCCCGGTAATCCGCGGGTGATTGATGGCTGGCAGGAAGTGGCAGGCGGGCGGGAAGAATTCGATTCCGGCAAGGGCCGTCCTTTGCCTGATCGCCGCCGTCGTGCCGGTCGGCGCAGCCCGAGCAGCCTCCGCTTCCTTCGCACCGTCGACCTACCTTGGTGACCTCGATCCCGGCGTGGTCTGGGAGCTCCTGATCGGCAGCGTGGTGGTTGCCTCCTTCCTCGGCGCGGTCGGGCTGTGGATCCTTTCGGCCCTGCGCAAGGCCAAGCGCGCGCAACTGCGGCGCAACGCCTTCGTGTCGTCCGCCCTCAATCATCTGAACCAGGGCGTGGTGATGACCGATGCGCGCGAGCGCATCGTGTTTTGCAACGACCGCTATCTCGACATCTACGGCCTGTCGCGCGCCGACATCAGGCGCAACATGACCGGCACCGAACTGTTGGAACTGCGCCGCGACCGCGGCGTGCTCGACATCAGCGCTGAGGATTTCTTCGCCAGGGCCGCAGCGCCCGATGGGCTGGTCACCGAACTGCCCGGCGGCCGGTCGGTGCTGGTGAAATATTTTCCGCTGCCGAACGGTGGCTCGGTCGCGACCCATCTCGATTGCACCGACCAGCGCAAGCTGTCGCGCAAGCTCGCCTCGACCACGCAATTCCTCGAATCCGTGCTGGACAACGTCCCGGTCTGCGTCGCGGCCAAGAACATCGAGGACGGCCGCTACATCTTCGCCAATCGCGCGTTCGAGCGCTTCTCGCGCTTCTCCCGCGATCACATCGTGGGCAAGCGCGCCGACGAGATCTTCCGTCCCGAGACCGCCGTCAGCATCGACACCGCCGACCGCGCCGCGCTGGACGCGCCGGAAGGCTATCACCGCAGCGAATTCTTCGTCGAACGCGGCTCGGAGAAGCGCATCCTGGCGTCGAACCGCGTGATCGCCCGCAACGAGGCCGGCGATCCGGAATTCCTGATCGCGCTGTTCGAGGACGTCACCGACCGCCGTTCGCTGTCGCGCGAGCTCGAGAACAACAAGAAATTCCTCGAGCTTGTGGTCGACAACATCCCGGTCTCGCTGATCGTGCAGCGCGTCAGCGACGGCCGCTACCTGTTGGCCAACCGCAGCGCCGAGACGATCCTCAACCGCCGCCGCGAGGACGCCGCCGGACTCACCGCTTCCGACATCTTCAATGCGCGCGAAGCCAAGCTGATCGTCGCCCGCGACGAGGCTGCGATCCGGAAGCGCAGCATGATCGCCGAGGAGCACCCGATCTCGACCAAGGACGGCCTGCGGCTGTTCCTGACCCGCCGCATGACCGTGCTCGACGACCATGGCGAGCCGCAATATCTGATCAAGACCCATGAGGACGTCACCGACCGGCGCCAGACCGAGTCGCGCATGGCGCACATGGCCTATCATGACGGCCTGACCGATCTGCCGAACCGCGCCGCGTTCCTGCAGGCGCTGACCCAGATGATCGAGGCCTGCGACGGCACCGACGAGGAGTTCGCCGTGCTCTGCGTCGACCTCGACGGGCTGAAGGAGATCAACGACGTCTACGGCCATGCGATGGGCGACAAGGTGCTGATCGAAGTCGCGCAGCGCTTGCAGACCGTGGCGCGCGGCGGCGTGGTCGCGCGGCTGTCCGGCGACGAATTCGGCCTGATCATCGACGGCCAGCAGCCGGCCGCGGGCATTGCGCTGGCCGAGCAGGCCGCCGAGGCGTTGGGTGAGGATTTCGCGATCGACGGCAAATCGGTGCGTACCGGCCTCACCACCGGCATCGCGGTGTTCCCGCACAACGGATCCGACGCCGCCTCGCTGTTGGCCAATTCGGGCGCGGCGCTGTTCCGCGCCAAGGCCAAGTCGCGCGGCACGATCTCGATCTTCGAGCCGGACATGGACCAGCAGATCCGCGATCGCCGCGTGCTGCATCAGGAGTTGTCGGTCGCGATCAAGAACGGCGAATTGTCGCTCTACTACCAGCCGCAGGCGGCCACCGGCGCGAGCGTCGCGGGCAGCCAGATCATCGGCTTCGAAGCGCTGGCGCGCTGGCACCATCCGCTGCGCGGCTTCGTGCCGCCCAGTGACTTCATTCCGCTCGCGGAAGAAAGCGGCATGATCGTCGAGATGGGCGAATGGATTTTGCGCGAAGCCTGCCGTGAAGCCGCCTCCTGGGCGATGCCGATGCAGGTCGCCGTGAACCTGTCGCCGGCGCAGTTCACCCATGGCGACCTCGTCGGCCTCGTCCATTCGATCCTGCTCGAGACCGGGCTGACGCCCGATCGGCTCGAGCTCGAAATCACCGAGGGCGTGCTGATCGAGGACTTCGACCGCGGCCTGTCGCTGTTGCGGCGGCTGAAGGCGCTCGGGGTCCGCATCTCGATGGATGATTTCGGCAGCGGCTATTCCTCGCTGAGCTACCTGCAGGCGTTTCCGTTCGACAAGATCAAGATCGACCGCGCCTTCGTCATCAATCTCGGCCGCAATCCGCAATCCGCTGCGATCGTCCGCGCGGTCATCGATCTCGGCCACGGCCTCGAAATGTCGATCGTCGCCGAAGGCGTCGAGACCGAGGCGCAGCTCGGCTTCCTCGCGGAAGAGGGTTGCGATGCGGTGCAGGGCTATCTGATCGGCCGGCGGCCCCGATCGGTCAATTTGCCGCGCTGGTTGGCGGCGACCGGCTTGCCGAAATCGTGCGCAGAGCCGGGTAAATCGGCCTGAACCGTCGGACCGGCCCTGCCGGCTGCGCTTGCCATCCGTGGCGCGTCCGGTTTAATCTCAGCCCACCACAACATTCTTGCCGAGAAAGGAGGGCTGCGTCGTGGCGACATTCATCGATCATCACTTCAGGCGTGGCCCCGTCAACGCCCTGCAAATGCGTTTGCAGGGCTGACCGGAAACTCGGATAAAATCTCTTCCTGGTCTGCCCTTCGTGGCCGTGCGGCGTCGAACGTTTGAGCGTTCGCGCCTGCATTTGAATCCCTCGCCGCGCTTCGACATGCACATCCGATGCTGGCTGGACGCCGCGGGATGTCGTGATCGCCGGCAAGACCAGAGAACTCATCGTGACCCTCATCAATGTACGCAATCTCGGCGTGACGCTGAACGCGCCGCTATTTTCCGAGCTGAATTTCGTCGTCAATGCCGGCGACCGGATCGGCCTCGTCGCCGCCAACGGCCGCGGCAAATCCACGCTGTTGCGCTGTATTGCCGATACGATGGAGCCCAATGAAGGCGACATCACCCGCGCGCGCGGCCTGACCGTCGGCCATGTCGAGCAGGATGCGCCACTGAGCCTGCTGGATACCCCGTTCCATGCTGCCGTGCTTGAGGCGCTTCCCGGCGAGCAACGCGTCAGCGAGAGCTGGCGGGTCGACGTCGCGCTGCAATCGCTCGAGGTGCCGGAGGAGTTGTGGGCGAGGCTGCTCAAGCAATTGAGCGGCGGCTGGCTGCGGCTTGCGCTGCTCGCCCGCGTGCTCGTGACCGAGCCCGACGTGCTGCTGCTCGACGAGCCGACCAACCATCTCGACCTCGCCAAGATCGGCCGGCTCGAGGTCTGGCTGAATGCGCTGCCGCGTGAGATGCCGGTGGTGATCGCAAGCCACGATCGCGCCTTCCTCGATGCGACCACCAACCGGACGCTGTTCCTGCGCCCGGAACGGTCGCAGCTGTTTGCGTTGCCCTACACCGCGGCGCGCGCGGCGCTCGACGAATTCGATGCCTCGGACGAGCGGCGCTTTCAGCGCGACATGAAGGCCGTCCGGCAGCTGCGGCAGCAGGCCGCGAAGCTCAACAACCTCGGCATCAATTCCGGCAGCGATCTTCTGCTGTCGAAGACCAAGCAGTTGAAGCAGCGCGCCGAGAGACTGGAGGAGACGGCGAAACCGGCGCATGTCGAACGCTCGGCCGGCACGATCCGGCTCGTCAACCGCGACACCCATGCCAAGGTCCTGATCAGGCTGAACAATGCCGCGATCGGCACCCCCGACGGCAGGCCGTTATTCCGGACCGGCCAGCAGTTCATCTGCAAGGGCGACCGGATTGCACTGCTCGGGCCGAACGGCGCCGGCAAGACCCGGTTCGTCGCGGCGCTGCGGCTGGCGATCGAGGACGCGCAGGCGGCACCCGCCGAGATCAGGGCCACCGAGTCGCTGGTTACAGGCTATTGCGACCAGGCGCTGGCCGATCTCGCGGATAGCGATACGCCGCTGCGCATGTTGACGCGGCGCTTCGAGGTCGGCGACCAGCGCGCGCGCGGCCTGCTCGCCGGCGCCGGGCTCTCGA
>NZ_JACMYP010000207.1 GCF_020889705.1 Bradyrhizobium altum
GTTCGGCGCCCAGCTCTTGCGCGCCAGGAATTCCGCGGAGATGGTTCGCGCCGCCCGCGTGCCGAAACTGGTGGCCGGCCGCAGCGCGCCCTCGAGCACCTCGGGACGCTCCAGCCCTTCGAGGCTCTTGGCGATCATCGTCGCCTGATGCGGCAGCAGCGGATAGTTGAATTCGAGATCGATGCGGGCGCGCGCGGCTCAGGCGGAGCTACGTTGCCGCGGCGCCCTTCGCCGGACACGAAGGTGCCGCGGCCGACTTCACCGACCACCAGCCCGCGCCGCAACAGCTCGGTGTAGACCCGGCTCGCAGTCGAGACGGCGATGTTGCGGTCATAGGCGAAATGACGCTGCGGCGGCAGGCGGTCGCCCGCCTTCAGCGCGCCGCTGGCGATCTCGGCGGCCACCGCATCCGCCAGCTTCAGATATTCGAACCTCGACATTATTGCACCGAGAGCAATGTTTTACTTGCTCCGAGTAATGTACCGGATCATTTAAGAAGGAACAAGCCCATGATTGCACCGAGGAGCGCGCAAGCAATCCGCGGTCACGACGGCGCAGGTGTCGAAACGGCATTTGTGTCAACGGCATAGCTTTGCCGTTTGGGCATCGAAGGAGATGACAATGACGACGATATACTCAGCTGCGGCATCGCCCGCGCGGTCCAGCATGATGGGCGGATTGCTCCGATTGCTCCGAGTGTGGGGCGATGCACTCGCGACCTATTGGGTGCGCCGGGAGGCGATCAAGACGCTGCGCCAGCTCGATGACCGGACGCTACGCGATATCGGGATCTCGCGCTGCCAGATCGAGCCTGCCGTCGCCGGCGACCTCGATATGGAGCTGGTGCGGATCCGCTGAACAGAAGCGTGGTGCGACGGCTTCGCGTGATCGGAGCGGTCGCATCGCAGACGGCCGCGATGGCTCGCTGCGCGGCTTTAACCAACCAGTGTTTGAGCGTGGCGAAGAACTGTTCAGACCAGGTCCCGTCCGGACACTTGCTGCCGGTTGCAGAATTCACCGAAACTACACCAAAGATGCCGAAGAACCCCGGTTTGTCGCCGCCATCGCTCCAAGGTTGTGGCGCTCTATGCTAGCGTATTAGTTGCGTACGCTAGCGTTGTAGTTGGGGACCGATGGCCGCTCGCAAATTGTCGCAAGGGCCGGCCCCGACCCGGGAAGCGCGCCGCCGCTGGCATGAGGAGCGGTCGCTGCGGTGCGCCATCAGATTGGCCCGCATGGGTTACTGGGAGTCGCAGAGTGCCGCGGCGACCGATTTCTGGATATCGCCCGAGCTCGCCGCCTTCTACGAATTCGAAACGGTCGACGGCTTCATCCCCATTGCCACGGTGCGTGAGCGCTATCTGCCTGAAAGCCGGAAGGTTCTGGAGGCGCATTACGCGGCCTGCTGGGCGGAGGGGCAGCCCTATGCGGTGCGGACGCGGCTCCGCAGTTCCGACGGTAGCCTGCTCGACTGCGTGGTGCATGGCGAGCCGGAATTCGACGCGCGCGGTCAGGTCCGACGCGTGTCCGGCATTGTCCGCGACGTCACGGAGGAAACTTCCGCGCTACGGCGCCTGACGGAGAGCGAGCAACGGCTGGCCGATTTTGTCTCTACCGCCTCGGACTGGTGCTGGGAGAGCGACGCTGCCCACCGGCTGCTGCCCTATCCCAAATCGCTTGCCGGCAATGCGGCCTTCCAGACCGTGGCGTCCGGCGGCAAGGCGCGCTGGGAACTGGCTTATGCGCCCGAGGACGGGGAGGCCATGGCGCGGCACCGGGCCGACATGGAGGCCCATCGCCCTTTTCGCGACTTCACCTATACGTTGATCGGCCAGGACGGGTCGCGCGTCAGTATCTGCACCAGCGGCAAGCCCATCTACGCCGATGATGGCAGCTTTCTCGGCTATCGCGGCACGTCCAGCGACATCACCCAGCTCAGGGCGGCCAAGGCTTTGCTCGACCAGCGCACGCGGGCGCTGGAGGAAGCCCATCGGCTCGGCAAGATCGGCACCTGGAGCTACCGTCTGGACACCGGCCGCACGACCTGGGCGCCCGAACTCTACCAGCTTCTCGGCTTCGACCCCGACACGTTCGAGCCGACCGATGAGAGCATGAGGCCCTATTTCCTGGACGGCGACGCCGACCGCTTCAAGGACCTGCAGAGGAGGGTCGTCCGCACCCGAAGGACCGAGGCCACCGACCTGCACATCTTGCACGCGGACGGCATGGCCCGCGATCTGGCTGTCATCTGCAAGGCGGAGGTCGCCCACGACAAGGTCATCGGCATCATCGGCACCGTGCAGGACGTCACCGAGCGCAAGGAGGCTGAGCGACAACTCGAGCAACTCGCCTATACCGACCCTTTGACCGGGCTCGCCAATCGCGCGCTGTTCACGCGCCAGCTCGCCGCCCTGATCGAGGGCTGCACCCGGCACGACCGGGGCGCCGCGCTGCTGCTCATCGATCTCGATCGCTTCAAGGAGGTCAATGATTCCCTCGGCCATGCCGCCGGCGACAAATTGCTGATCCAGGTAGCGGCGGCACTGCGGCAGGAGCTGGGGCCGCGCGCCTTCATCGCCCGGCTCGGCGGCGACGAATTCGCCGTGCTGGCGGAGGGATGCGGCATGTCCGACGCCGCGCTGACCGGACTTGCCGATCGGCTCATCGGCAAGCTGTCCGTTCCCGTCGATCTCGCCGAGGGCGAGGCCTTCGTCGGCGCCACCATCGGCATCGCCCGCCTGCCGGAGCATGGGGCGACGGCGGAGACTGCCGTGCGCAATGCGGACCTCGCGCTCTATATGGCCAAGGAGGCCGGGCGCGGCCGCGCGCAACTGTTCGAGCCGGTCTATGCCCAGGTAGTCGATCAACGGCTCGATCTCGGCCAGCATCTGCGCCACGCGGTTGAGGCTGGCACCCTCGAGGCCCATTACCAGCCGCAGGTGGACCTGAGGACCGGCCGCGTCACCAGCTTCGAAGCGCTGCTGCGCTGGACCCATCCCGAGCGCGGACCAATCTCGCCGGCGGAGTTCATCCCGATCGCCGAAAGCTCCGGGCTCATCGTCGATCTCGGCCTATGGGTGCTGCGCGAGGCTTGCCGGCAGGGCCGCGCCTGGCTCGATGCCGGGTTGCCGCCGCGCTCCGTCTCGGTCAACGTCTCGCCGGCGCAGATCTGGAACGTGGACTTCGATTCGGCCGTCGCGGCCGTGCTGGCGGAGACCGGCTTTCCGGCGAAGCTGCTCTGCCTGGAGCTGACCGAAAGCCTGTTCGTGGATCATACCGAGCAGCGCATCAGCCGCACGCTGACGGCGCTCTCCGGTCTCGGCGTCCGGCTGGCGCTGGACGATTTCGGCTCGGGCTATTCCTCGCTCGGCTATCTGACGCGCCTGCCGTTCCACTGGCTGAAGGTGGACCGCGCCTTCGTGGACGGCATTTCCACCGCGCCGGAGAAGCGCAAGCTGCTCGGCGGCATCATCGCCCTGTCGCACGGGCTCGGCATGACCGTGGTGGCGGAGGGAGCCGAATTGTCGGCCGAAGTGGACGTGCTCGGCGGGCTCGATTGCGATCTGGTGCAGGGCTTCGTGTTTTCCCCGCCCGTCGCCGCCGACAAGGCGCCGCTGGTGGCCGCCAGCATCGAGCGCGAGGCGTGCCGGATCCAGCCAAAACGGAATCGCCTCTAGGCGAACTCCGCTTTGGCAGCATTGTTTTGCCCGTGGCTTTGCCTCGATGGTGGCCGCTGACCGATTAGCTGGGCCATGTACTCACAAATCGGAATTGGATGAGGAGCGCTTGACGTCCGCTCTCACCCTGACAACGGCGAGAAGGCGGACCTCGCCGGAGGTTCGTGAAGGGCCAGACTCGGACGTTCCTGATCCTACTCTTACGCTTCGTCTGCGGCATCCGACGCAAACTGCTACCCGGTCGACCGCCGACTTGAGGACGACAGCGGATACTCCGCAGTTTATCGACCATCCTAGGCATTTTCCTTGCGCCACTTCCCCGGGCTAATGCCGATGTGCCGCCTGAAGACCCTGGCGAAATGGCTCTGATCCGCGAAGCCGCAATCTATGGCAATTTCGGAAAGCGACGCCTCGCGGCCCGCGAGCATGGTGAGGGCCCTTTCGACACGGCGCTCTTGCAGCCAGCGGTGGGGAGGAACCTGCGCTGATTGCCGAAAGGCCCGCGCAAAATGCGAGACTGTCAATCCGCACTCCTCCGCGAGCCGCTTCAGTGTAACGTCGGAGCTAAGGCTCGCGGACATCAGTTCCTTGGCGCGCCGCTCCTGCCAAGAGGCAAGCCCACCCCTCGCGTGTGCTCGCGTCGCCCCCGGCGCGCCATAGCGCTCGACGACGTGAGAGCCCACCGCGTGAAGAATGTGGTCGAGGAACAATCCATTGACGCGATGGTCTCGCTCAAGTGCAAGAAGCAGCGCCGAACCGAGATTGCGGATGATCGCATCGTCGTAGCTCGAGCCGAAGGTATATTGAAGCTCACCATCAAACCGCACGCAGTTTTGCTGCGCTATGTCGATGAGCACCGCTCGGGGTAGGTAGAACGGAAGAATGTTGTACCCTGTCCGATGAAAGCCGCGCGGGTCGCGGCGAAGATCAAATAGCCCCGTCGTGCCGGCGTTGAACGGTTCTGTTTTGACTGAATGACCGTCTTGCCACAGCTCGAGGTCCGGCAAACTCTCGATCATCAGGCAGACGTGATAGGCCTCATCACGGGCGACCGAATGGCTGGGCGCTGACATTGGCGCGTGAGACCTGATCTGGGTCACCGCCAGCACGTCGTGCTTGCGCGTGCGAGTGACGTGGGACCTTGGCTCTCTCTGATGGAAGAGTTCCGCCAGATGGTTTCCATAAGCGCGAAGCCGGTCCACGGCCTCCAGGTTCATACCCATAGCCCAACCTCACTCTTGCCTCTTCCCCTGTAATTTGCTCTTTCGTCGGAAGATCGACAACGGAAACTATCGAAACCCATTGTTTCCGGATTTGCGCCGAGGCCAAATCAAAAGGGGCGTCGGACCGCAGCGAAGGCTGCTGGTTCAAAACGCCAGAACGAGCATGACCTCCTGAGGAATTGAGAGAAACACGTCCCAAACCAAGCATGGTCGTTCAAGTAGCTTGGCGCGATGTGACCCTATCCATCGGGCACGTTCGCTGGTGTGGCGCTCGCTGCACGAAAAGCAATTGATGGAGCAAATCACCAATGACGAAGCTACCGATGCCACTCACCGACGATCAGTGGCTCGTGCTGCTGCGCGCAATCGTCTTTATCGGCTTTGGCGTTCTCGCATTCTTTTGGCGTGGTCCTACGCTGGTTACGCTGACCTTGCTGTGGGGAGCCCATGCCCTGATCGACGGAGTTATCGCCCTCTGGGCCGCTGTTAAGGCTTCCGAGGGCGAGACAGGTCCGCGCTTCTGGTTGGGCCTGAGCGGCGTCATGAGCATCCTCACCGCCATCGCGACGTTTTACTGCAGCGGCCAAACAACAATGGTGCTCTTGATGTATGAGCGATTTTGGCCGCGACCTGTCTTACGTCAACGCGGTGAGGCAACTTGGACAGCATACGCGGCAGCCCTGAAATGGGTGCCGTTGTCGGCACGACAAACCGTCCTGACCAACCAGTTGCTGGCTCTGGTGCATTTGGGTTTCTGAAGCGGAAACCGGTTGGTTGATGTCCGGATTGGGGCCAAAGGCGGACGTAGGCTAAGTCACCTCTTCAACTTCGCCGGGCCGCCAGGTCTTGTCGAACCAGGGCTGCAGCGGACCATAGAGGCGCAGAATCGTGCCCCAGCCCTTGCCGGGAATGGTTTGTACCCAGTTCGCTTCCTTACCGGGTGGCGGCGTCGGGCCGAAATACATGTCGACCGACGTGTCGGGATTGATGACCGTGTCTATCTTCTGGCTGCTGATGCTCGGGAACTGCTGGTCGGTCTGAAGCATCGAGCGGGTCTGGTTGTCGTAGAGCACGAGTGACCAAAAGTTTTTCGCCGGGATGTTCGGCGGCAGGTGCAGTCGGTAGGTCTTGCCGCCGTCGAACGGCCGGCCGTTCACGTCCAGGAAGTCGACCGCGTATTGCGAACCGACGCCCGGCATTTTGCGGGCCATCGCCGGCGTGATGCCGGTGCCGTAGAAGAAGAAGTAGGTGCGCGGATCGAGCATGCGCGCGCCGTCGTGCTCGAACTGGTAGCTGCCGCCGATGAAGGCATAGCGCCAATTCGACTTGCCCGGGGCGAGGTAGAACTCGTCGCCTCTGGCTCTGTACGTGATCGCCCGCGCCGTGGCGCTGCCGACCGCCGCGGCATCGACGAGGATCTTCTTCATCCGCTCGTCCGGCGCGAACGGCTTTCCCTGTTCGATGCCGATCGACGCGAGTAGACCTAGCGTCTCCGGATCGATCGCTTCGTTCGGCTCTTCCTGCACGACCTCGTTCACCTCGTCGAAGAACGAGACGTCCATGGCGTGAACGGTGTTGAACGCCTTGCCCGAGCCATTGACGAAATTCGTCGCCGGCGGATTGGCGGCCTGCGCCAGCGGGTAGATGCGCAGGTTCTCTTTGAACCGGTCAGCCGCCGGCTTCGGGTCGCCGTTGACGAGGAATCCGCGGCTGAAGAACAGGTTGCCGAACGTGGGAGACTTGAAGACGAAGTACCCTTTCGGTACGTCGCCCTGGTAGCCAGGCGGTTGGAACAGGAACTTGCCGCCCAGGCCTTTGTCGGGCCCGGCGTTGCCCAGATCCGCGACGTAGTGGAACCAGAAGTCGTCGACCAGACCGAGTGTGTTGGCTGGGCTTTCGAGGACGACCGGGCCGTTCTTGAGATCGATCCAGGCCCACGCGTACACCGTGTCCGTATTGGCCGTCAGAAACAGCGAGCGCGAGTCCATCAAGTCCTCGAAGAGGACGACGGTGTTGCTGGCCGGACCGAAACCGCTGAGCCCCTTGCGGATCGCGACGAGCGAAGCCGCCGGCATCGCCGTGAGGAACGCCTGCGTCGCGCGCTGGAAGTCGAGGTTGTCGTAAACCTTCTGGACAGTCGCGTCGTCTGGAAAGCCGTCGGTGTATTTGAGCGTGCCGAGCCGCGTCTCGATCGTGTCGGGCGTGGTGACGGACGGTGGAATGTCAGTTGCGAATTTCGGCCGGGCGTGCGTCTGGGCGAGAGCGGTCGTTTCGGGCAACGCGGTAGATGCGAGCATCGCACTTCCCACGATCAGTATGTCGCGGCGATTGAATGTGGCTGGATCGCTCATGTCCTCCTCCTGGTTTGCGGGATCGTGCGGACAGCCGCGCAAACGAGGTCAATGCCGTCACCGTGAGCTGGATCCCCGCAAGTACCGTTGATCCAAATCAATAAGTTTCCGATCAGGGTCACAACCGGCGGTCGAGGATCCGAGACACACGTCCGGTCTGCCCCTGACTGCGGACCAGCGCAGTGTTCCCTGGCTTCTTCGCCTTCGGGGCCAGAAGCAGAAATCGCTGGTTGAGCTCGGCTCTCTTATTGCTGGCGGCCCACGGTAGTGCTGACTGCCGCACGCTCCACATTCGGCAGCTTATAGCTGCCGTTTTGAACGGACTGCGTGGGTACATAGGCCCGCACGATGAGGGCGAATTGCCCTTCAGGCGCGGGCAGCCAGTTGGCGCGGGTAACCGCGTCGGCCGGCTGCGCATTCGCAATCGTTATGATGAGCGAGCCGTCCGGTGCGAACTTCAGCTCGTTGGCATCAAGGCTGACCGTACCGATATTGGTACGCCCATTCGGCGACTTCGCGAGCATGAAGTAGTCCTTGTCATACATGGTCAGCGACCAGAACCCGCCACGCGATCGGTCCATTGGTGGGAGTCCGTCTTTCGGGAACGTCATCGTGTAGGTGTTGCGACCTTCCAGCAAAGCGCCCTTGGCGTCGGTTCCACGAAGGGAATAGATCGCCTCGCGGTGGTCATTAACCATTATATAGATGACGGCGGCCTGGGCGCGGCCGAACCAGTCGCTTCCCCAAACACCGCCGTTCTCCTGGCGCTGCCAGCCGTTGCCGGCATCGACTCCGACCTGTTCGTAACGGCTGCTTGCGTGCAACGAAACGTCCGCATTAAGAGCTGCGCGGTCGAGCAGGTCCTTGTAGCTCGCGTCTGACTTGCGCAAAGCGATCAAATTCCGCGCCTGATCCGCCATCGCTGCATCCGTTGGACCGACCGTTGGGTTCGCGGCCAGCACCTTTTCAAGGCCATCCCAGAATGTTTTCGGGTCGACCCATTCCGGCCGGAACGCATACGGGTCGGCCGCGATCATTTCCGCTGTCAATCCAGGTGGGAAAACTGCATTCCGCGCCACGTCCCTGCAGTCTACTGGCTGCTGGCCCGGCTGGTTCTGGCTCAGTGGAAAGATACGCATCTGGCCGAGCACCGCGAGTGCTTCGGCTTTGGCCTCGGGCGTATGCGCCGCGAAACTGCGCCCAGGAACCCAGGCGACATTGGTCGGCATTCGAAGCACGTCGACAAAACCATCCGGCTTTTGGCCACTCCACCCTGGACCAACAAGCAGGTACTAGCCACCCGGCGTTCCAGCGGCTGAGCCGATTTGATAGATGACATTCGTGAACACATCGGCGATCTGGATAGTCCAGT
Source organism: Bradyrhizobium altum (assembly GCF_020889705.1). Lineage (GTDB taxonomy): Bacteria > Pseudomonadota > Alphaproteobacteria > Rhizobiales > Xanthobacteraceae > Bradyrhizobium > Bradyrhizobium altum. Next base: position 8,624 of record NZ_JACMYP010000207.1, read on the forward strand.
AGTGCCCTTTGGGCACGTTAGTTGGGGTCTGGATAACGGCCGGTTCTTGCCCAAGATCGGCAAAGCCGCTCATGTAGATCGTGTCATTGTTCGGCGTCACGACCATGCGCTGGGATGGTGCCATGTAGTCGCTCAGACAGCCGCCCGTGTTCACCGGGCCGCCAGGAAACACTCCGAGCACCGCTCCGGGACCCTGTTTCATCGTTTCCCACTGGCTCGTGCGCGTCATCACGTCGACAGATGGATAGCCCCAATAGTAAACCAGCCGCGCAAGCGCCTCGATGTACTCCCGGTTGGCGAGCTGCGCCGGCACGCCGCCGGAGCGGGCAAGATCGGCATGAGCGGGTGTGAAAGCCCGCACCTCGTAGGGTTGTTGTGTGCTGGTCTGCGCGTGCACTGTAACGCTGGCCAGGAGTGCGACAACAATCGAGGCAAGCATCGACGTTAATTTCGTGCAAGCTTTCATGTTGTCCTCCGAGTGCAGCGTCCGCCTTGAGGAACATCGGGCACAAAGAAAACAGAGGCGGCGCAGTGTTCGTATTGATCTAGATCAACGGAGTCCGCTTGGGGGCCATGATCTGACATCTCAGGCATAGTTCTGCGGTCGCAATCCAACAATCGCTATTTCGCCAACTCGGACAATGAAGCCTGCGCGCGGCGCTCGAAGATGACCGCACCCTGGCGCTTGGCGATATCGGCAGCCGTTGCGAAGGCTGATCGTGCCTCAGTCTTGTTGCCGCGGTCGAGCGCCAGCAGGCACGCGCCGCGCAAGCGATAGATCTCGGGCAGGTAGATGCCGATGCCGGCCTCGTCGATACCCGCGATCGCGCGGTCGAGATGACCGAGTGCGTCCGCGGCCCGGCCCGCGGCAAGCAGAACTTCGGCTGCGAGGCCGAGATAATATTGCGGCAGCGGACCGGCCGCGGTAGCGTTGGTGATCTCCGCATCGATTAGCCGCACGGCGTCCGCAGCCGCTGCGCCGCTTGCGGTGGCCCACCCGACGAGGATCAGGCTGCTGGCGCGCCATGGCGGTAGGCCGAATTTGTCGGCCAGCGCGGCCGCGCGATGTGCTGCCGCGTACGTCGCTTCGCGGTCTCCCCCGAGCTGATAGCCAATACCGACGTTGTGCAGCCCGTGCGCGAGACTGTTCGGATGGTCGAGCATTTCAGCCAGCGCAATGCCTTGCGTGAAATGCGGCCTTGCCTGTTGTTCGTCGCCCGATAGCCGCCATGAATTGCCGCACTGGATATGGGCGCAGACGGCGGGGTCGTGGCCACCAAAGGCGTGCGCGAGATGACGATGCTGCATCACGTCGTAAAGCGCGATGACGTGCTGGCAGCCCTCCAGTGCGCTGCCGACGTCGCCGCGAAAATATGCCGTTGAAAACTGACAATGATAGGCTTCGAGCAACAACTCGCGATCGTCTGACTGTTGCGCGAGCGACACCAGTTCGCCGGCCCGGTCGCGCGCCAGCGCCGTTTTGCGCCTTAGGTTGGCGTTGATCCAGAGGCCCCATTTGGCCTGGAAGGAAGCGGGGCCGTCGCCTAGCTGCTCGCCGATCTCGCCAGCCTTGGTATAGGCTGTCTCGGCCTCGGCGCTTTGTAAGCCGTGCGCGACAACCGACGCCGCACCGAGTTTGAGCCAGAACTCCAGCTGCCGGCGGAGGCCGTTTTGCGGCGGCATGGTTTCAGCGAGCCTGAGACCCGCGGTGAAATGCGCGATCGCCTCTACATAGGCCGAACGGTTCATGGCCTGGTTGCCAGCGCGCATGCGGTAATCGCAAGCGAGAAAGAGTTGACCCGCTTCGCCGAAATGATAGGCCAGCAACTCCGGTTCCTTGGCAGCGACATCGCCAAAACGCTGCTCCAGCACAAGACCGACGCGCCCGTGCCATTCTCGGCGGCGCGTCAGCAACAGGCTTTCATAGGCGGCGTCGCGCACCAGCGCGTGCTTGAAGTTGAAGCTCCGCTCGAGGCCACGCTCCTCAGGAAACACGATTCCCGCGGCAACCAGCTTTGCCAGCATGTCTTCGAGTGCGTCGTTGTCCTTGCCTGCTACCGCTTCCAGCAAGGCAAGGGTGAATTGCCGGCCGATCACCGCGGCAATCTGGGCCACCTCGCGGGCGCCGCCGAGACGGTCGAGGCGGGCCATCAGCGAGTCCTTCAGCGTCGCCGGCACCGAGTCCTGGCCCGCCGACTCCATCACGCTTCGGGTTAGCTCTTCGACGAACAGCGGCACGCCATCAGTCTTGGCGATGATCGCGGCGATCGTGTCCGCCGTCAGCCCATGCGCGGCGGCGACGCTCGCGACCACCTGCATACATTCGGGGCGGCCGAGGCGTCCGAGCGTGATCAGCGTGGCGTGTGGCCTTGACAGCCAGGGCGGCGTGAAATCCGGTCGCGCCGATACCACGACAAGGAGCCGCGCGCGGGCGATGCTGTCGGCCAATCGCGTCATCAGTTCGATCGTGGTCGCATCGATCCAGTGCGCGTCTTCCAGTACGGTCAGCACCGGTTCGCTGTCGCTGGTCCGCGTCATGATCTCGACGATCAGCGCCAGCGTTGCGGCCTTGCGCTGGGCCGGCGACGCGGCGGGAGCTGTCTCAGCCAGCGGGATCGACAACAGCTCGGCCAACAGCGGCAGCGCAGCCGGATCGGCGATGTGCCGCGCGCCAAGAAGCGAGCGGAGTTTCTCGGTGCGCACATCCGATGGATCGGCAAGCGCAAGGCCGGCGACGCGGTTGAGATAGTGGATCACCGGGTAGAGCGCGCTGTCGCTGTGATAGGGAGAGCATTGCAGATTGATGCGCGCGTGAGCTTCGGCCGCAAGCTCTTGCTGTAGCGCCTCGATCACGCGCGATTTGCCGATTCCGGCTTCACCGGTCACGGTCACGATCTGGCCGTCGCCTTGCCGCGCCAGATGCCAGCGTTCGCGCATCAGGCCCATTTCATGCGCTCGGCCGATCAGCGGCAGGCGTCTCGCGCGGATCGCAGCAAATCGGCTTTCGACCGCGGCTTCGCCGCACACGCGCCAAGCTGGCACCAGGCGGGAGAAGCCCTTGAGTTCGTGCTCGCCGGTATGGGTGAGTTCGAAAAGGCCGCCCAACAATTTTTGGGTGGACTCGCTGATAATGATGCAGTCTGCACCGGCCAGCGCCTGCAGCCTTGCCGCGAGGTTGGGCGTTTCACCGACGATGGTCCGCTCCTGCGCCGAGCCGGTGCCGATGATTTCGCCGACCACGACGAGACCAGTGGCGATGCCGATCCGCGTCTGCACGCGTGTGCCGTCGGGCATTTCGATTGCGCCGACTTCCGACAGAATTCCAATCGCGGCGCGAACGGCACGTTCCGCCGCATCCTCGAAGGCGCGGGGAAAACCGAAATAGGCCAACACACCATCGCCCATGAACTTGGCGACGAAACCACCGTAACGCCCGATCGCACCGGCCACCGCGTCCTGGTACCGCCGGATCAGGCCGCCGAGCAGCTCCGGATCGAGCTTCGCTGAGAGCGCAGTGGAGCCGACCATATCAGCGAACATCACCGACACCTGCCGCCGCTCGGCATCGCCAGAGCCGGGCGCCACAGCCGCGGACGAAGCCTTGTCGGGCGAAGGAGCCTTGTCCTGGTCGGAAATCGGGGCTGCTGCGGTGTTACGCGCCGCGACCGCCTTCAAAAGCCGGCGGCGATTGCCCAGTGATAGACCCAATTGCTCGAGATCATGGTCATCGAGGTCGGGCAGGATATCGAGGCCGATGTCATTCGTCTCAAACGAGTCGGCGTACTGCTCCAAATTGTGCCCACGCAACCAGTCGCGTAGATCGCTCATGCCATCGATTCCCCCACCCGGCGCTCCAAAGGCAGATTGGCACATCTACAGGACCTTGGGGTGCAAGACTTTGGGTGCGGGATTTCGAGCAGCGGAAGGAACGTCCCTTAGGTCCGCCTTGGGTCCAAAAGGTGAAGAACTCAACGTGAGCACAATGCGTCCGCTTTCGGTCCATAGCGACCAATCGCCGTCGGTCAGCGCCTCGTTGAGCCTGACTGCCGAGCCGTGGTTCCAGCGCCTGACCGAAGGGGGCCGAATCATGCGCAACGAACTCTCCGACGATGAATGGACTGCCATCGAGCCGATGCTGCCCCACAAGCCGCGCGGCGTGCCATGAGCGAATGACCGCGTCCTCAACGGCTTCTTTATGTTGTTTCGGAATATTGGAAAAATATCCCTGAGTTGCCCGACGTGTCAAGTTGCCGGTCGAACGCCGGCCCGCCACCGGCTACTTTGCATGGGGTTGTTTTCGATATTTGGCACCGCCGCCTGCGGCGGCCCCAAAACTCATCCCCTTAGTGCCGCACCACCAGCACCGAGCATTTGGCGTAGCGCACGACGTGCCCGGCATTGGAGCCGAGGAAGTAGGTGCGCATCGCCGGGCGGTGCGAGGTCATCACGATCAGGTCGGCCTTCATGGTCGCGGCCTCTTCGAGGATCTCGTGATAGATGCCGCCCTGGCGGACCACGCCGGAGATGCGCCCAGGCGCGATGCCGGATTCGCGCGCGACGATCGCAAGCGCTTCTTCCGATGTTTCACGCTGCTGGCTGTCGAAATCCGCCGGAACATATTCGGCGAGCATCACCGGCGTCATCGGCAATACGTTGAGCAGACGCACCGCCCCGTTCCAGGTTTGCGACAGCGTCGCAGCGGTTGCGATCGCAGGCTTCGCCAGATCGGTATCGGCGAGGTCGATCGGCACGAGAATGGACTTGTACATCTGCGCCTCCTGTCCGCGATTGGTCTGGAGCCGTTTGGTCCCTGTGCCGGGACGCGCGCCTTCTTTTTCTTCGGTAGCTTGTCGTGTCGCCGCGAACCGGTCCCCCTGTCGCGCCGGCATCAATATAGCATGGCAGAGCGGCGCTGTCCGCTTGCGTCAGCCGCGCGAGGCCTGCTTCAACAGTTTAGGGCTGACGAACAGCACGAGCTTTCCGCGCCGGAAGGAGACGTCGTTCCAGTCGTCGGTCGCGAAGTCGAACACGGCGAGCCCCGAGGTCGGCAGATTGTCGCCGAGCGCGCGCTTGGTGGCCTCGTCGCCGCTGCCGGTCAGCGTCAGCGCGAGCTCGTGCATGCCGGGATTATGGCCGATCAGCATCAGCCGCTTCGGGTCGGTGACGGAAGCCATCCGGATCGCGGTGAGTAGATGCGCCGGATCGGCACCGTAGAGTTCCGGCACGAATTCGACTTTCGGCGCAGGTCCGGAGCCCTTCAGCGCCTCGCGCACGATCTCCCAGGTTTGCGTGGTGCGGACCGCCGGCGACACCAGCGCCAGATTGGGCAGGGGCGGGTGGCGGGCGATCCAGCCGCCGATCTCCGCCGCATCGCGGTGGCCGCGCTCGTCGAGACGGCGGTCCTGGTCGTGCCCCGAAGGCGCGTCGTGTTCGGTCTTGGCGTGACGCAGCAGCAGTAAACGGCGCATGGACTTCCATCTCGATTCGGTCTGGTCGAATTAATTCTACAGGCTCATGCCCTGGACAAGGTGACAAGCGCCGCAGCGGTTCGTAAGAAACGACATGAGCGAGACTTCCACAAGTGCGGCAGACGGCCCCGACGAGGCGGCCTCGCCGTTTCGCGACCGTCTGGCGTTCGACCTCGACGTCGACATTTGCGTGGTCGGGGCCGGACTGGCCGGCCTGACCGTGGCCCGCGAGGCGGCGCGCCTTGGTGCGAGCGTCGCCGTACTCGAGGGCCGCCAGATCGGCTGGAACGCCTCCGGCCATCATCTCGGCACCGTAATGCCGGGCTTCGGCCTGCCGATATCGGATGTGATCGAGCGCGTCGGCCTCGACGACGCCCGCGAATTGTGGGCGCTGTCGAAGGAGGGCGCTGATTATGTCCGCGCCACCGCCACCGAGGATTTGATCCCGGGTATCAACCCGAGCAATGGTGCACTGGAGGTTTCCAATGTCGACGTCGGCGAGGCGCTGATCAGCCGCTTGCAGACGCTGGGCGAGGATTTTGCGACCGAGGTCGAAGGCTGGCAGGTCGATCGTGTGCGCAGCGTGCTCAGGACCGGCCGCTATTTTCACGGCATCTATTACCCGAAGGCGTTCCAGATCGACGGCCGCCGATATGTACACGGGCTCGCCGCGCTGGCGATGCGGGCGGGCGTGCGGATCTTCGAGGAGACGCCGGTCGTCAGCATCGATTTCTCGGGCATCCGCAAACGCATCGTGACGCCGACGGCGCGGTTGCGCGCCAATCACATTGTCCTCGCCGGCAATATCCATCTCGGCGCGCCGCTCAAGCGCTTGTCCGACACGCTGTTGCCGGTGTGGCGCTACGCGGCATTGACCGAACCGCTCGGCGAACGGCTGGCGGAGACGATCGCCTTTGCCGGCTCGGTCGTCGACAGTGACGGCATCGACCATTTCCGCGTCGTCGACGGCGATCGTCTGTTGTGGGCCAGTCCCGAAACCACCTGGAACGCACGACCGAAGCGGCTCGGCACGGCGGTGCAGCGCCGCATCGCCACGGTATTTCCTCAGCTCGGCAAGGTTCCGATCGCCGACACGTTCGGTGGCGCGGTTGGCGTCACCGTGCATGGCATGCCGCAGATCGGGCAGTTGCGCAGGGGCCTGTGGGTGGCGAGCGGCTTCGGTCGGCAAGGGCTCAACACCTCGGCGCTCGCCGGGCAGTTGATCGCACGCAGCATCCTGTGGGGCGACGACCGCTGGCGGCTGTTTTCGCCGTTCGAGCTGGTCTGGGCGGGCGGCACCACCGGCCGCGTCGCCGGTCATTTCATTAGCCTGTGGGCGAGGGGCGCCGCGTCCGCAGCGGGCGTGCTGGCGCGCTACCGCGAGGG
>NZ_JACMYP010000208.1 GCF_020889705.1 Bradyrhizobium altum
CGCTCGGCGGCGTCGCCGGAGCTGCGGCAGGCGCGTCCTCCGCGCCGGCGCCGGCCGGCGACACCAGCAGCACAAGCATGACCCATGCGGCGCAAAGACCTGTTCGCATCGCAAATCTGTTCCCGCGCAGCGCGGCTTGACACCGCAGGCTCGTGGTCTAGCTATGGACTGAAATGATGGCGCGCAAAAGGGAGCGCAAAATGGCCGCAGCTTCAGACGATCAAACAGGCTTTGCCCCCGACGACGACGCCCCGATCGGCTATATGAAGCGGACGCGCGATTATTATGCGGCGATCGGCTACACCACCCCCTACCGATGGGCGCACTACACCTCCGCCCCGTTCCAGCCGCTGAAGAAGCCGCTGAACCAGTCCCGCGTCGCTAACATCACGACCGCGGCGCCGTTCGATCCCGCCAGGGGCGATCAGGGCCCGGGCGCAAAATACAATGGCGGGGCAAAATTCTATTCGGTCTATGACGGCGACGCGTCGCAGTCACACGATTTGCGGATTTCGCACATCGCCTATGACCGCGCCCACACCACGGCGACCGACAGCGGCACCTGGTTCCCGCTGGCGCAGCTCAAGCGCCTCGCCGCGGCAGGCACGATCGGCGAAGTCGCCCCGCGCTTCTTCGGTGCCCCGACCAACCGCAGCCACCGCGTCACCATCGAGACCGACGCGCCCGAAATCCTCCGGCGCTGCCGTGAAGACAAGGTCGACGCCGCAGTGCTGGTGCCGAACTGCCCGGTCTGCCACCAGACCATCAGCCTGGTGGCGCGGCATCTCGAGGCCAACGGCATCCCGACCGTCGTGATGGGTTGCGCCAAGGATATCGTCGAGCACGCCGCGGTGCCGCGCTTCCTGTTCTCGGATTTCCCACTCGGCAACTCCGCCGGCAAGCCGCATGATTTGGCCTCGCAGGCGTTCACGCTGGAGCTCGCGCTGCGCGTGCTGGAAACTGCGCCCGGTCCGCAAACCACCGTGCAATCGCCGCTGCGCTGGAGCGAGGACGCGTCCTGGAAGCGCGACTACAGCAACGCGGACGCGCTGAGCGCCGAGGAGCTGGCGCGCCTGCGCCGCGAGTTCGACGCACAGAAGGAAATCGCGAAGGGCCTGCGTGTGGCGTAAGGCTTTGCGTTAGACACGATCACTCACCCAACTCTCGGTGTCATCGCCCGGCTTGACCGAGCGATCGAGTATTCCAGAGACACCAGTCAATCACGGAAAGGCCGCGGCGTACTGGATCGCCCAGTCGCCTGCCAGCAGCGGTGTCGCGACGATGCCGAGCAGATTGGAGGCGGTGGCCGAGCACAGCGCCGCCGACACATTGCCGTGCGCGATCGAGGTGAAGGCGACCGACGACTGCACCGTCGACGGCAGGATGCAGATCAGGATCACGCCCGCCCACAGTGCCGGCGTCAGCAGATGCGGCGCCAGCGCGTGCGCCGCGAGCCCGAGCAGCGGGAACAGGGCGAAGGTCGACAAGAAGATCACGAGGTGCAGCCGCCAGTGTCGCGCGCCGACCAGCGCCTCCGTCGTCGACAGCCGGGCGCCGTGCAGGAAGAACAGCAGCGCGATCGCAGCATCAGTGGCATAGCCGCCGATTACGGTGCCCTGCCCGTGCAGCGGCAGCAGCGTCGCAAGGCCGACCATGCCGACGATGGCGGCGATGTAGGGGTCGACGGCCACGAATGAGCGCAGGCGGCTGATGGTCATGATGGCTTCCTTTCCTCAAGCGAAAGGTGGCGCTCTCCATGCCGATTGTGAACCGCGCTTACCGGTGTTATTGTCATTACGTTATGTAATGACGGATCCACCATGCTCGACCCGGCCCAGCTCGAAACCTTCCTGACCGTGGTGCAGACCCAGAACTTCACCGAGGCCGGCCGCCGCCTCGGCCTGAAGCAGTCGACAGTGAGCCAGCACATCCGCAAGCTCGAGGCCGCCGCCGGGCGCCGCCTGTTCGTGCGCGACACCCATTCGGTGGTGCTGACCGCCGACGGCGAGGCGATGACGGGTTTCGCGCGCCCGATCCTGGAGGCCAATGCGCGCGCCCGCGATTATTTCGCGGGATCGCAGGTGCGCGGAAAAGTCCGGTTCGGCGCCGCGGAGGATTTTGCCAGCTCGCGCCTGCCCGATCTGCTGCGCGACTTCGTCCGCCGCCACCCGCAGGTCGATCTCGAATTGACGATCGGCCTCAGCGCCGTGCTGTACCAGCAGCTCGACGCCGGCGAGCTCGATCTCGTGCTGGGCAAGCGCCGGCCCGGCGACGCGCTGGGGCAGCTGGTGTGGCAGGACCGCCTGGTGTGGACCGCCGCGCCGGGCACGCGGCTCGATCCCGACGAGCCGCTGCCCCTGATCCTCTACGCGCCGCCGAGCGTCAGCCGCAGCGTGGTGCTGGAGGCGATGGAGCGGTTCGGACGGCCCTGGCGCATCGTCTGCTCCAGCGGCAGCTTGAGCGGCCTGCGCGCCGCGGCGCTCGCCGGTCTCGGCATCACCCCGCAGGCACAGGGCCTGATCCCGGACGGACTGGAAGCGCTGCCGGCGTCAGGATTGCCACCGCTCGGCAGCGTTGAATTCGTGGTCCGCACCGCCCGCCGGACCAGACGCGGCCCGGCGGTCGAACTGGCGCAGGCGATCACGGAACGCGGCGGCCGGCTGCGGCCTTAGAAGTACGGCGATGTTTGGCTGGAATGGTCTGACGCCGCGGCCCTTCGGCTCAAGCGCTGCGGTCTCTGGAATACTCATCACCCGCATGCGCATGCGCGGGTGATGACACTGAGCAAGCGGAGGGCGTCGGTACGATTTCGGAATAATAGAATAATGCCGCTGATTTGCCCGACGAGTCAAGTTGCCGTGTCGAACGCCCGCGGCCGCCGGCTCCTTTGCATGGGGTTGTTTTCGATATTTTGAATGCAGCTTCGATGCGGCCCCTGCTCGGACCCGGCGCCCCGCGTCAGGCGGATGGCGCCGCCGCGAGTTGCACCGCCTTCAGCATGCCGGTCCGTTCGTGGCAGCCGAGATATTCGAAGAACTGCTCGTCGGCGGCCGCGACGGTGACCTCGTGATACAGCCTGAGTTTTGCAGCCGGTCCCAGGGTCGACAGATACTTCATCGCCGCGCCGAAGATCCGGACATGGGTCGGATGCGATTCCGCCCAGCGCTCCAGCGCCGCGAGACTTTTCCACCAGCTCTGGCCGTAGGATTTTTCCGTCAGTCGTCCATCCGCGTCGACGACGCGCATGTAGCGGTTGGCGTAGCAGCCGATCGGCACGCCATCGTCGCGCAGGAAATCCATGCCCTCACGCAGCACCGGCTCGACATCGTCGAGATACATCTTGCGCTCCGACGCCTCGGTGTCGCTCCAGTCCTGGCCGGAGCGGATCAGGCAGAGATTGTCATGCGCGACCACGCGGATTCGCGCACCGTCGCGGACGATCCGCGGCTCGCCGCCGGGTGTCATCGCGTCAGTCTGCGACAGCGGAATGCGATCACGCATGCCGCCCCAGTACGCGTGCTCCTGCACCTCTCCGCTCATGCCGTCGGCGAGAACAGCGACGCCCTCCGGACGGCCGAGCGACGAGAACAATGTCTCGTAACGCTCGACATGCGGCCGTAGCACTTCGATGAAGCGGCCGACGCCATTTGCGGCGCCACTGCCGGTCCAAGCCTCGCGCGCGCCGGCGAACCAGGCATCGAAACGCCCGGCATCGTCCCAATAGGCGACCGAGACGACGTTGGTGAACCCGGCCTGGTCGACGCCGCGATATTGTACGCCGAAATAGGCCATGATGACGCTTGCGACCGCGGGCGTGTGGCGCGCGACGAACGACGGATAAGGCGGCGCGTAATCGTCGGGCACACGACGATGGCGGGAGCGCGCCGTTTGCAGATGAGAGGGAATGGCGGATTCCATGGCAGTCGCCTCCGGTTGGATGTTGCCCTGATGCTTCAGCTCGCGGCCGCGTCGACCTCCTCGAGATTGTCGAGCGGCAGAGCGAAATGCTCGACGCGCTTCGACGGCTTCTTGTTCAGCAGCAGGCGCGTGACGTCGGGCCGCGAGTAATGCCCGGCCGGGTCGGCGGCGTTCTTGGCGATCCCGATCGCGCCGAGATCGATATCGGCGAGCAGCAGCCCTTCCTGGTCGGGCGGCAGCTTCTCGGCGATCGAGCTGCCATCCGGCCCGTAGATCGCGGCGTGTCCGCCGCCGACATGCAGCAGCGCGTGCTTGTCGTCGCGGTCGCACATCTCGTCGATCATCGCCTGCGAGACGGTGGCGCAGGGCGCCAGCACGAAGCACGAACCTTCAACGGCGTAGACGCGCGAGGCCGCGTTGTTGACCTCCCAGCCGAGCGCCGGCGCGAACGGATCGTACAGCGAGAAGCTCGGCCAGGCCGCGACATGCACCTGCTCGTTCTGGGCATACATCGCGTATTTCGAGAGCGGCTGCAGATGCTCCCAGCAGCACAGCGCGCCGAGGCGGCCGATGCCGGGGCGGTCATGCACCGCAAGGTCGCTGCCGTCGCCCTCGCCGTAGACGGTGCGCTCGGCGTGGGTCGGCCGCAGCTTGCGCCGCTTGGCGATGGTCTCGCCATCGGGCCCGATCAGCCATTGCGCCAGATAGAGGCTGCCGCCGTCGCGCTCGGACAGGCCGAGCACCGCGGTCATGCCGGCCTTCTTCACCGCCAGCCGAAGCTTCTCGGCCTGCGGACTGTCATAGCTCAGCGAGTTATCGAAATAGCGCTGCACAAAACCGCGCCCGATCGCCCAGGCCGGCGAGTCCAGCCAGATGTACCAGGGATAGCCGGGAATGAAGGCCTCGGGGAACGCGATCAGTTTTGCCCCTTTGGCGGCGGCCTCCTCAATCAAGGAAATGCTCTTGGCGATGGAGGCGTCGAGGTCGAGCCAGCTCGGGGCCGCCTGCACCACCGCAACGCGATATTTCGGATGTTCGATGCCCATGATGTCCTCCTCGTGGCCGGCGATGCTGGCCGGTTCGTACTTGATCGGCCGCAGCCACGTCTGACATCATGCTGCCCCGGGACCGGGAGCGCCGTTCGACCAGGACGGAAGAAAAATTCGACTGCGGAGGAGATTCCCCCGGCCGTCCCCGGTACGAAGCTTGCTTTGTTTGCGTGGCCAGCGTTTGCACTCGTGAAGGGAGGAAATCATGCCGGCCCTGTTCACCACGGAAGGCGCGCCCACGCATCGGCGCCTCGCGCTCTGGCGCGACATCGTCTGCGACGTGTTCGTGCAACTCGACTGCAAGTCCGATCTCGGCACCGCCTTCCACGGCGCCATCACCAGCGCGCAACTCGGCGCAGTGAAATGCTCCGTCGTCTCGTCGGGCCGGCAGCGCGTGTTGCGCACGCCGTCGCGGATCGCGCGCACCAGCGAGGACTTCGTCCTGATTGCGCTCGGCCAGCGCGGCTGTGGCGCCGTGCTGCAGGACGGCCGCGAGACCGTGATCCAGCCGGGCGAGTTTGCGTTCTACGACACCACCCGGCCCTATGAATTGCGCTTCGACGACGACTTCACGCAGACCATCTTCCAGGTGCCGCGCGCGATGCTGCACCGGCGCTTTGCCGGCACCCAGGGCCTGACGGCGACTACGTTCACATCGGATCGCCCGGTGCAGCGGCTCGCCTGGCAGTTCATCAGCGGGCTCTCCGAGATCGCCGACAAGCTCGATCCTGATAATGCGATCCGCCTCGCCGACCAGGCCGCCGACCTGCTCGCGATGGCGATCAGCGAGCGGCTCGGCGGCGTGGCGCTACAGGCCTCGACGCACCGCTCCGCCCTGCTCTACCGGCTGAAGGCGCATGTGCTCGCGCATCTGCCGAACCCCGAGCTCAGCCTCACCGAAACCGCCGCCGCGCTCGGCATCTCGCCGCGCTACGTCAACAGCCTGCTGGCCGACGAAGACACCTCGTTCCAGCGCTTCGTGCTGGCGCAGCGGCTGGAGCGCTGCAAGCGCGACCTCGTCTCGCCGGCACACGCGCATCGCCACATCGGCGAGATTGCGTTCGCCTGGGGCTTTAACGATCTCTCGCATTTCGGCCGCGTGTTCCGCGACCATTACGGCCTGTCACCGCGTGATTGGCGGCACAGCCGGGTGCCGAACTAGCTTCTCGGGTCGTTTGCGGCGCAAAATAGCCGGGAATCCTGACCTTCACAGATGCAAACAATTTACACTAACTCCAACGGGTTCCGTTCGTACCCTTCTTTTCGCAGGTCCGGACCGGTACAGTCCTGCCATTGATTTAGGAGGATTTCCCATGCAGGACCGGCGCCAGAGCCCACGTGACAAGGTGTTTTACGGTGCGGTTGCGGAGATCAATGAGCACGGCTCGACGATGGATTGCATCGTCCGCAACATCAGCGAAGGCGGCGCCTGCGTCGAGTTTGGCGACGCCGCACACCTGCCCGAAGAGATGAATCTCAGCGTCGCGCGCAAGGGCCGCTCGTTCCTGGCGCGCATGATCTGGCGCCAGGCTAACAAGGTCGGCCTCGCGTTCCGGATCATGACCTCGGACACCCCGGTCAGCGATCTCGACGAGCGGGTCCGCCGCAGCGAGATCAAGAAACGGCAGTTGCAGCGGCGGATCAAGGAACTGCTCGGCCAGGGCTGAGCGTCCTCCCGCAGCTCTCCGGCCGCGTTTGGATCGCGGCCGGTATCTGTCATTTCGGGGGTTGCAAAGGCCAGGTTAATCCAGCATCCGGTAAGGCCGCCAATGCTGGAACCAAAGGCCATTTCACGACATGTCGTCCGCGATCATTGAGCATCCCGACGGGCTGCCGCAGCCGCAGCGCAATTGGGCCATTCTCACGATCGCGCTCGGCCTCGTGATGGCGGTCGTCGACGGCTCGATCGCCAACGTTGCACTGCCGACCATCGCGAGGGATCTTAACGCCAGCCCCGCCTTCTCGATCTGGATCGTCAACGGCTATCAGCTGGCGATCACGATCTCGCTGCTGCCGCTGGCCTCGCTCGGCGAGATCATCGGCTATCGCCGCGTCTATCTGGCGGGGCTACTGCTCTTCACATTGGCGTCGCTGTTCTGCGCGCTGTCGCATACGCTGCCGCTGCTGACGATCGCCCGCATCCTGCAGGGGTTCGGCGCCGCCGGAATCCTCAGCGTCAACACGGCTCTGGTCCGCTTCATCTATCCGCATTCGCAACTCGGCCGCGGCATCGGCGTCAATGCGCTGGTCGTCGCGATCTCGGCTGCAGTCGGTCCCACCATCGCCTCGTTCATCCTGGCGGTCGGGACCTGGCCGTATCTGTTCGCCATCAACGTCCCGCTCGGCATCGTCACGCTGGCGCTGGGCTGGCGCTTCCTGCCGCATACCAGGCCCGCGGTTCACGCCTTCGACTGGCAGAGCGCCGCGATGAGCGCCATCGCGTTCGGGTTCGGCATCAGCGCGATCGACAGCGCCGGCCACGGCGAGGCGCTGTATCTCTGCGCATTGGAGTTCGCGATCGCCGCGGTCGCCTCCCATCTGCTGTACCGGCGGCAGCGGCATTTGCCCTCGCCGCTGCTGCCCGTCGACCTCTTGCGGATTCCGATCTTTGCGCTGTCGATCGGCACCTCGATCGCCTCGTTCTGCGGCCAGATGCTGGCCTTCGTCGCGATGCCGTTCTATCTCGAGAACCACTTCGGATATTCGGCGGTGCAAATCGGCCTGCTGATCACGCCGTGGCCGATCGCGGTCGCGTTCGCCGCGCCGATCGCGGGCTGGCTGGTCGAGCGTTACCCGGCCGGCCTGCTCGGCGGCATTGGCCTGCTGCTGTTCGCATTGGGTCTGGGCACGCTGGCGTTCATGCCGGCCAATGCGACACCGATCGACGTGATCTGGCGGATGGCGCTTGCCGGCGCCGGCTTCGGCCTGTTCCAGACCCCGAACAACCGCACCATGATCGCCGCCGCGCCGCGCGAACGCTCGGGCGGCGCCAGCGGCATGCTCGGGACCGCGCGCCTGCTCGGACAGACCATCGGTGCCGCGCTGGTAGCGATGCTGCTGGCGCGCTATCCGGCCGACGGCACAAGGATCTCGCTGATGGTCGGCGTCGGCTTTGCCGCCGTCGGCGCTGTGATGAGCACGCTGCGGCTGTCCTCAGCCGGCAGCCGCGGCGCCGACCAGGTGCGGGTCCACGAGGGCCAGCGCTTGAAGGGCGAGTGAAGCTGCGCGCACGCGACGCGCGACTCCATCGGCACAAACAAAAAGGCCGGCTGTTCTGCCGGCCTTTTCACTTTGATTATTCGCTCGCGCCTCAGGCCTTGACCATCGGACCCTTTGAGGCCGGCCCCTTGGTGCCGCCACCGCCGCCACCCGGACCGCCCTTCGGCGGCTTGCGCTTGCGCGGCGGCAGGTTCTCGGGCTTCGGCGTGACCGGGCCCTCGACATATTCAAAGCCGATCTTGTCCTTGGCGGTCGCCTCGTCCTTGACCAGGACGACGCGGACGTGTCCGCCGCCCTTGAGCTGACCGAACAGCACCTCATCCGCGAGCGGCTTCTTGATGTGCTCCTGGATGATCCGCGCCATCGGACGCGCGCCCATCTGCTCGTCATAGCCGTGCTCGATCAGCCAGGCCTTGGCGGGCTCCGACAGCTCGATCGTGACGTCGCGGTCAGCGAGTTGCGCCTCGAGCTGCAGCACGAACTTCTCGACCACCATGCCGATGACGTCGGCATTGAGGTGCGCGAAGGAGACGATCGCATCCAGCCGGTTGCGGAACTCGGGCGCGAACTGGCGGTTGATCGCCTCGTGGTCGTCGCCTTCCCGCTTCGAGCGGGTGAAGCCGAAGGCCTGCCGCGCGAGGTCGGCCGCGCCCGCGTTCGTGGTCATGATCAGGATCACGTTGCGGAAGTTGACCTGCTTGCCGTTGTGGTCGGTGAGCCGGCCATGATCCATGATCTGCAACAGCACATTGTACAGATCCGGATGCGCCTTCTCGATTTCGTCGAGCAGCACCACGCAGTGCGGATGCTGGTCCACGCCATCGGTGAGCAGGCCACCCTGGTCGAAGCCGACATAACCGGGAGGCGCGCCGATCAGGCGCGACACGGTGTGCCGCTCCATGTATTCGGACATGTCAAAGCGGATCAGCTCGACGCCGAGCGAGGCCGCCAGCTGCTTTGCGACCTCGGTCTTGCCGACGCCGGTGGGTCCCGAGAACAGATACGAGCCGATCGGCTTTTCCGGCTCGCGCAAGCCGGCCCGCGACAGCTTGATCGACGCAGCCAGCGCCTCGATCGCCTTGTCCTGGCCGAACACCGTGCGCTTCAGGGTCTGCTCGAGATGCTTCAGCACCTCGGCATCGTCCTTCGACACGCTCTTGGGCGGGATCCGCGCCATGGTCGCGATCGTGGTCTCGATCTCCTTGATACCGATCGTCTTCTTGCGCTTGCTCTCGGCAACCAGCATCTGCGCGGCACCGGACTCGTCGATCACGTCGATCGCCTTGTCGGGCAGCTTGCGGTCGTGGATGTAGCGCGACGACAGCTGCACCGCCGCCTCGATCGCCTCATTGGTGTATTTCAGCCGATGGTAATCCTCGAAATAGGGCTTGAGGCCCTTGAGGATCGCGATCGCGTCTTCCACCGTCGGCTCGTTGACGTCGATCTTCTGGAAGCGCCGCACCAGCGCGCGGTCCTTCTCGAAGTGCTGACGATATTCCTTGTAGGTGGTCGAGCCCATGCAGCGGATCGTGCCCGAAGCCAGCGCGGGCTTGAGCAGATTGGACGCATCCATCGCGCCGCCGGAGGTGGCGCCGGCGCCGATCACGGTGTGGATCTCGTCGATGAACAGGATGGCGTTCGGATGCGCCTCCAGCTCCTTCAGGACCTGCTTGAGACGCTCCTCGAAATCGCCGCGGTAGCGGGTGCCCGCGAGCAGCGTGCCCATGTCGAGCGAGAACACGGTCGCGGCCGCCAGCACTTCCGGCACATCGCTGTCGACGATGCGCTTGGCGAGGCCTTCGGCGATCGCGGTCTTGCCGACGCCGGCTTCGCCGACGAACAGCGGGTTGTTCTTCTGGCGGCGGCACAAGACCTGGATCGCACGGTTGATCTCGGCATTGCGGCCGATCACCGGATCGATCTTGCCGTCGCGCGCCTTCTTGTTGAGGTTGACGCAATAGGTGTCGAGCGCCTCGCCTTTCTTCTTGGCGTCCTCGTTGCCCTTGGTCTCGGTTTCCTCGTCGACGCCGCGCACCGGCCGCGCCTCGGACACGCCGGGCCGCTTGGCGATGCCGTGGCTGATGTAGTTGACGGCGTCGTAGCGCGTCATGTCCTGCTCCTGCAGGAAATACGCGGCATGGCTCTCGCGCTCGGCGAAGATCGCGATCAAGACGTTGGCGCCGGTCACTTCCTCGCGACCGGACGACTGGACGTGAATCACCGCGCGCTGGATCACGCGCTGGAACCCGGCGGTCGGCTTCGCGTCATCGGCGCCGTCCGTCACCAGGTTTTCGAATTCGGTCTCGAGATAATTGACGAGGCTGGTCCTCAGCTTGTCGAGATCGACGCTGCAGGCCCGCATCACCGCCGCCGCATCCGAGTCATCGATCAGCGACAGCAGAAGGTGTTCGAGCGTCGCGTATTGATGGTGACGCTCGTTCGCGATCGCCAATGCACGATGCAAGGATTGTTCTAGGCTTTGGGAAAAAGTAGGCATTCGCGTCCTCTATGGCCCCCGGCCATCATGATCGCCATTACCGGGTCAGGCAATAACAACCTTCGTGATCGCCATTGATATAGTTACGACGGATCGTGGCGAAAGACCGGTCCCGCGATGATGGTTTTCTTCTAAAATTCAGGCGCCGGGACGTGACCCGGCCGCGCCCCGTGATCATACGGGAACGCCGTTCGCAGCCGTCAAAATGCGCGATGCAAGACCCGTTCCGCTTCCCGCGGCAGGTCAATCGTTCCCGCGAACTATTTCTTTTCCATCACACATTGCAGTGGATGCTGATGCTTGCGCGCGAAGTCCATGACTTGCGTCACCTTGGTCTCGGCGATCTCATAGGTAAACACGCCGCACTCACCGATCCCGTGATGGTGAACGTGCAGCATGATCTTGGTCGCCGCCTCGGCGTCCTTGTTGAAGAATCGTTCCAGCACGTGAACCACGAACTCCATCGGCGTGTAGTCGTCGTTCAGGATCAGGACGCGATACAGGTTCGGGCGCTTGGTCTTCGGCTTGACCTTGGTGATGACCGAGGTCGACGGGCCGCTGCCCGCTCCATTGCGGTTGTCGTCATTGCTCATTTTCGGCACCGGGGCGGCGGACACCGCGGGCATGGCCGAAACCGGCTCGGAGATCGGGACTGTCAACGTGTATCGCAGCATGGCTCAGGCGTTCGAATTCCCCAGGGGAAACCGGTTGGCGATTGGAAGGTGATCGCGATTGCCGCAAGACTGATCGCGGAACCCCCAGCAATGCTTTCCAGATTGCCGCTCCCGGTCCGATCCGGCGGCCGGATCGACCTCCCGAATATGGGCCTCGCGACGCCCTGCCGCAAGCGCAGACCCGTCGCAGCCCACCGGTCCGATTCCCGGCGCGGCAACCCTCGGAAGGTTAATCGTTTCTGCCTGATTTGACAAAGGACTCGGGTATCCAATTTAGCCGGCATTGAGGATAGCGCGCGCTTTTGCCCTGCTTTTGACCGTCTGGAGGGCCCGCCGCCGGGTTTCAGTTTCCCGATTCACCATCTGTTTAGCCGCGCACGTCGAGATGGCCGCGCAATCCATTTTGACGAGAACGCCATGCTTGGTTCAGCCATTTCCCATCGCGTCCGCGCGGCCGTCCGCCGGTTTTCCAGGGCAACCGACGGCAATGTCGCGGTGATCTTCACCTTCGCAATCCTGCCGATCCTCGCCTTCGTGGGCGCAGCGGTCGACTATACCCGCGCCAACAATGCTCGCACCGCGATGCAATCGGCGCTCGATTCGACCGCGCTGATGCTGTCCAAGGATCTGACCATGGGCACCATCACGGCCGCGCAGATCCCGAGCAAGGCGCAGACCTATTTCAACAGTCTCTTCACCAACAAGGATGGCAAGGGCATTTCCGTCTCGGCCACTTATACGACCCCGACCTCGACCGCAGCCGCGACCATTCTCCTGAGCGGGTCCGGCTACATCAACACCTATTTCATGAAGTTCGCCGATCTCCTGCCGTCTGGCGGCAATTTCCAGAAGATGAATTTTGGCAGCTCGACGACCACCACCTGGGGCAACGTCAAGATGCGCGTCGCGCTGGCCCTCGACAACACCGGATCGATGAGCCAGAACGGCAAGATTACCGCGCTGCGAAACGCGGTGGCCGGAACCGGCGGCCTGATCGACCAGCTCAGCGCGCTCAGCAAGAACAACGGCGACGTCTACATCTCCGTCATCCCGTTCGCCAAGGTCGTCAACCTCGGCGCCAGCAACTACACCCAGAACTGGATCGACTGGACCGACTGGCTTAATCCGCCGACCGCGCAGCCGAACAACGGCAGCACCCAGGCAACCTTGCCGATGAACTGGCATGCGGTGGGACCGGGTGCACGATGCCCCTGGACCAACGGCAACGGCGGCTTCACCTGCACGAAGGGCCCAACTAATTCGTCCAACACGACCTACATCCCCTCGAGCGGGACCTATTCGGGCTACATTTGCCCGAGCGTCGATTACAATTCGCACACGCTCTACAATGGCTGCTGGGTCAGCACGCCAGCCGGCACGGGCGTATTCTGCACCGGCTCGAACTCGTGCTCCTGTCCCACGGATTCCACGGGCAACGCTGTAAGCGGCTGCAGCTGCGGCACCAAGAACGGCGTCTATTCGTGCTCCGGCAATCTGTATACCCACGACTGGACGCAGCCGGGCCCCAACGACACCGTGGACAACAAGAACCAGCCGCGGGTCACCGCCGTCGTCGGATGGACCAACAACCAATGGACCTCGACCAACAAGACGCCAACCGTGGTGAACAACTGGCAGCAGCCCTCCACCAACCCCATCAGCACATGGACAGGCTGCATCACCGACCGCACCCAGCCGAACGATGCGACCGGTGTGCTGCCGTCGACGTCTGACGTCACCACGATGTTCCCGGCCAACGAGTACTATGAAAACGGCACGGCCTATTGCAACAGCAACGTCTCGACGCCGCTCGAGCCGATCATTCCGCTGAGCTACAACTGGAGCGCGCTCAAGACCGCGGTCAACGCGATGCAGCCGACCGGCGGCACCGACCAGTCGGTTGGTCTCGCCTGGGCGTGGCAGTCCCTTCTGGTGGGCGGCCCGCTGAACGCGCCGGCTGAGGACTCCAACACCACCTACAACCGCGTAATCATCATTCTTTCCGACGGTCTGAACACCGAGGACCGCTGGCCCGACTACGGCGACGGCAGCAGCCAGGCATCCGGCAATCCGATCGACGCAAGGCAGACCCTGCAGTGCCAGAATCTGCAGGCCGCGAGGGACTCCAATGGTGCGCCGCTGTACACGATCTATGCGATCCAGGTGAACACGAGCACGCCCGCCGATCCGACCTCGACCGTCCTGAAGAACTGCGCCAGCAGCCCCGACAAGTTCTACATGCTGACCAGCTCGACCCAGATCCTGACGACGTTCAACACGATCGGAACTGCTCTCAGCAAGCTGCGGCTGGCGAAATAACCGCCCGCTTCAGGCGCAACAAAAAAGCCCGGCCGAAACGGCCGGGCTTTTCGCTTGTCTTGATCCGTGGCGCTTACTGAGCCGGCGCGAACTTGGAGACCAGGCCCTCGTAGGGCTTGAAGGTCTGCTTGGCGCAGTCGCTGTACAGGCCGGCGATCTTCTGCGATTCCGCGACGAAGGTCTCGTAGGACGAGCGCAGGTACTCGGTCTGCGCCTCGAGCGCCTTGTCCAGCGACTTCACGCCCGACAGCTTCTCGACGAACGACTTGGTGTCCTCAAACGACTTCTTGGCGTAGTCGCCATAGGCGGTGGCGATCGCCTGAACGCCGCTCTGCAGGTTGTTCGCAGACGCAGTGACGGACTCGATATGCTCTTTGCCGTAGTTCTGAATGTCTTCGATCTTGACCATGGATTGGAATTCCTTTTCCCAGACTTGAAGGCGCAAATTCCCATTGCCGGGAAGCTCCCGGCCCCCTGACAACAATCGGAATATCGCATTGCACAATAAAGTCAACAAATATTGTGCGACGCACAACGACATTTGCCCGAATCCTGAGCATTTGCGATAAACCCCGGGGGACTACGCAACGGTTGCTTAATCTTTTGGAAACTCGGTCCGCCTAACCTGATTCCCGGACTTTGTTCGCCTTCCGACGGGCAGCCTTGAAAGCTGTTTGTGAACAACACCTTAGCTAGAAGAGCGACCTGAGCCGCCACGAGGGCCGATGGTTCTGCCCGAAGTGGTCTGTTGCGCAGGCAAGGATCGACGGCCGCCGGGCACAATTTCGCCTCACGAGCCAGTGATCTAGATAGAAATTGGGACGGGGAAGTAGATGCTTCGAACAACCTTGGCCTCCTCGCGGGCGCTGCGAGTTGGCGTTCTTGGGCTCGTTACCGTCACGACGGCGATCCTGATCACCAGTGATAGCGCGGAGGCGCGCCGTCACCGGCGCCACACCGCCCGTCACCATCACAGCGAGGCCGCGCGCGAAAGCTACAGCCCGCAATTCGCGACGATCATCGTCGACGGCAACACCGGCTCGGTGCTGACGTCGAACAGTCCCGACGGCCTGCGGCACCCCGCCTCGCTCACCAAGATCATGACGCTCTATCTGCTGTTCGAGCGCCTCGATTCCGGAAAGATGAAGCTCGACACCGAGATGCCGGTTTCCGAGCACGCCTCCGAGCAGGACCCGACCAAGCTCGGCCTGCGGCCTGGCCAGACCATCAGGGTCGAAGACGCCATCAAGGGTCTCGTCACCCGCTCCGCCAATGACGCTGCGGTCGTGATCGCCGAGGCGATCGGCGGCAGCGAAGATGACTTCGCCCGGATGATGACCCGCAAGGCCCGCGCGCTCGGCATGAGCCGGACCACCTATCGCAATGCCTCGGGCCTGCCCAACGACGAGCAGATCACCACGGCGCGCGATCAATCGACGCTCGGTCGCGCCATCCAGGATCGTTTCCCGCGCTACTATCGCTACTTCTCGACCACGGCGTTCAATTTCCGCGGCCACACGATCACCGGTCACAATCGCCTGCTCGGCAGCGTCGAAGGCGTCGACGGCATCAAGACCGGTTACACCCGCGCCTCCGGCTTCAACCTCGTGACCTCGATCCACCGCGGCAATCGCTTCCTGGTCGGCGTGGTGCTCGGCGGCCGCAGCGGCGGCTCCCGCGACGCCATCATGCGCAACCTCCTGGCCGAGAACATCGGCAAGGGCGCGACCACCCGCACGGCCGCCGCGATCACCGAGCGCA
>NZ_JACMYP010000209.1 GCF_020889705.1 Bradyrhizobium altum
GGTGACCTCTCATTACGGGAGAGAAGAGAAGTTAAAGTTCATTTGGATTTTTGTCACCCGAAACATCAATCTCTCCTCATCCGACGTTAAGAGAGCCGCGCACGAAAATATCCAGATCGTAGGCGACAGGGATCTCCGATACTATGAAGAGATCTCACGGAACGTGGGCAAAGCCGCAAAGTATCAGTTCCTTGCTGAGTTTCTCGAAGGAACTCGAATCAAAAATCTTGAGGATCATTTGGTGCCGGCAATCCGGTCCAAAATTGGAGGTCATCAAGCCTACTATTTTCTCGCTCCACCTGAGCGTCTCCTCCCGATCGCTTTTGTAAATCATCGTAGTCTCAGGGATCCGACGGGAAATCCTGCGTATCAGCGCCTAGTGAAGCGCGCCCGCCTCAACCAAATTGGGACATTCTTAGATGGCGGAGGATTCTTTCCCAACTCAATCCTAGTCAACTTCAAGAAGCGGGTTCGGTTCGATATCCGGCAGAGTTATGAAGATCGTCAGATTCACTTCGGCGACCTCTATCTTCCAGATGCCTATAAAACTGCGTGGATCATTGACGGACAACATCGGCTTTATGGCTTCACAGAAACTACAAGTCGGAAAAAGAACGCTATCGCGGTCGTCGCTTTCGAAAACATTCCGAGAGAAGTAGAGGCTGACCTTTTTGCAACCATCAACGGAAAGCAAGCGAAAGTCTCTCGGAATATTCTCGATGAACTAGAAGGTGACCTGAAATTTGAGTCCGAAGACTTTAAATCACGTATAGGCGCCATAGCATCCCGAGCCTTATCATTGCTCGATGCGGAAAACGGCGGACCGTTCAACGATAGAATGAAAACGCCGGAGACAGAAGAAAGTGACACCACTTGTCTGACGATCTCCGAGTTGAAGAAGGCGATAGTTCAATCAGGCCTGATCGGACGGCCTGGATCTAAAGACCGGCTGCCTACGCCTGGATATGCGAGCCGCGTGACCAGCGAAGAAACACTGGAGGCGCTCTCAGAACTACTCTCGAACTACTTCGAAAAACTTCGACGCGCCAACCCAGATCGCTGGGAGGCCGGGCGGCCAGCTCACATCTGCATCAATATCGGGATAGCCGGGCATATCAGGCTGCTCGCAGCACTATGCGACTTCCTGCTTGCGGAAACGAAGCAAGACCCGAGCCAGCTGGATCCCGACGAACTTGTCGATCAGATCGCCCCGTATCTAGAGCCAGTACTCGCGTACATCGCGCAAGCGAACGACACTGACTTCGACCCATGCTTTAAGCCCGTCTTTGGATCAGGAGGTCCTCCCCGATACTTCTTCGAGCTCGCCAGACTTGTGAATGAACGATTCCCGACTTTCTCACCAACGGGCTATCTAGAATATCAGAGCACAAAATCGAGTGAAGAATCTCGTCACGCCGACGAGCAAGTGAGAAAAATCATCGACAGGACTCACGTCCACGTCATCGACATACTTCGTCGAGCCTACGGCGAAGCATACTACAAGATCGGCATCCCGCAGAAAGACATCCGAATGAAGGGGCTTGACAGGCAGCAAGACGCGGACCCGGAGGAACAACTCGACCCCATCACCTATCTCGACGTCGTCGATCTTAAGAAAATTGTCGAACACAAGAACAACTGGGCGCTATTTGAGCCCACCATGAATATAAAGCTGGCCAGTGATCGCAGCGGAAATCAAAAGAATGTCTCATGGTTTGATAAGCTGAACGATGCACGAAAGATAATGGCCCATCCAGCAAATCGATCCTATAAAGAATCTGATTTTGAGTTTCTAAATTTTCTCGAGACAGAGCTGGAAAGAAGGCTATCAAGACGTGACTGAGATTAGTCCCTTCCTAAAGTGGGTCGGCGGAAAGCGATGGCTGACGGCTAATCATGACTGGCTTCTTCCGGACACGTTCAACACGTACGTTGAGCCATTTCTTGGCGGTGGAGCGGTTCTCTTTCACTTGCAGCCAGATCAAAGCATCTTAAGCGATGCTAATGCCGACCTGATAGCTTGTTACAAGGCAATCAAAAAAGATTGGCGCAAAATCACTGCACAGCTTGAGCGGCACCAGCGCAACCATGACGACGCATATTATTATCGCATTAGGAGTTCGCGCTTCTCAAACCAAATAGATGAAGCTGCACGCTTCATCTATTTGAACAGAGCTTGCTTCAATGGCATCTACCGCGTCAACCTCGAAGGAAATTTCAACGTTCCGAAGGGAAGCAAGCAGAAGATTGTCATGGACGACGACGACTTCAGATCAGTCTCACGCGTCCTTAGAAAGAGCCGACTGCTCGCTCAGGATTTTGAGACGACCATCGAACTCGCGACGGCGAACGATTTCATCTTCGTTGACCCTCCCTACACGGTGAAGCACAACAACAATGGCTTCATAAAATACAATCAGCAGCTCTTTGCCTGGTCTGATCAGATAAGGTTGAGAGAAGCTATCGAGAGAGCGGCCAATCGGGGCGCTCTCATTCTACTCACAAATGCCGATCATCAAAGCGTTCGTGAACTCTACAGAGGCCTCGGCCGCCCGTACAGACTAGATCGGGCAAGCGTCGTATCAGCGCAAAGTCAACACAGGCGCATGAGTTCGGAGCTAGTGATCACCATCGGCTACGATGCTGAAGAGAAGCGTCAGACTTCAATCAAAGCAAATAAGAGGGACCGTTCCCGAGCATCGTTCCGTCTCCCTGCCTAACAGAGAATCCTATCTTGATGATCGCCTATCTTCGGGACGCCGCTAGTGCGGCGCCCCGACGTCAAAACGCAAGATGGTAACTCACATCCCCTTTCGGCGCTTCTCCTCTCAGCACCAGCCGCTGGAAGTACGGACTCGGCTTGCCGCCATAGGTCAGCGTGCGATCATCGAGGAAGCAGAAGCGACGGTAGTACGCGGGCTCACCGAGCACGACGCAGCCATGGGCCCCGAGTGCCGCAAGCCGGATCAGTCCCTCACCGATCAGCGCGCCGCCAATGCCCTGGCGTTGCAGGTCGGGTGTGACCGAGACGGGGCCGAGGCCGTACCAGCGTCCTGCTACGCCATCGATCCGCACCGGCGAGAAGGCGACGTGGCCGACGATGCGTCCGTCATCCGACGTCGCGACCAGCGACACGGTCAGCGCTTCGGCCTGGCGCAGCGCCTCGACGATGCGGGCTTCGGTGCCGCTGCTGTGCGGCGCGTCAGCGAATGCGGCCGTCGTGATGCGGCTGATCGCGGCGGCATCCTCATCGCGTTCATCCCTGATCTGCACGCGCGCAGATAAGGCCGATCGGCGGCGAAGCGCAAGCTCAGCCCATGCTCACCGCCGCGACCGCCAGCAGCGACATCATGATCATCGTCGTCATGAGTTGCAGCGAGACCGTGGGCTGGCTCCGCCATTGCGCGATCTTCTCGGCGAACGACAGGCTCGCGTCGAAGAAGACAGGCGCGTGGATGTGCACGAAGCGTTTCGGGAATTTGGCGGCAAGCCACGGCGTGATCGCGGCATAGACCAGCGAGGCGAGCACGACGTAGATCGCGGCGCCATAGCGTTCGCCGACGATTTCCGGGGCGCCGAACATCTTCAGCATCAGCACGGCGGCGGCGAAGGTCGGCAGGCCCTGCAGGATGGCGGTGAGCGCAAAGCCTTCGAGCCGGTTCTGCGCAGGCGATTTCGGTGCGGCGATGGCATTCATGGCGGCGTTTCCCTTGGCAGTCGGATGATCCGATGCCGCCAACCTAGCCGGGCGCTTTCTCCGGCGGCGTGATGCGGGTCACGCGGGAAGCGGGTTGCGAAAATTCGTTCTGATTTTCAGAATTTAAATTGACGCGTACCCCAACTCGGATGTTCAATACGCCCGTCTCACCCGATCGAGGGGCGCTTCGCGATCGTCACGAACGCGGGTCGAGATGCGGTGGACGCTGATGGCTCGACTGACGAGTGAGCCTGACGCGGACGGTGAAGTCGTGTGGTCCTGACGCCCTAGCGGCCGGTGTCTTTTCGCAAAGCGCGAATACGCCTTGCGAAGACGGTGACAAAAAAGCCCAGTCTCGCCGGGGAGAGCACGAAGTAAGCCGTAACCCATCGCGCAGGGAAGGCCGGGCTGTTTCCGGTTACACCTGTGGTCCTACCCCCGAGCTTTCTACCCATTGCTCGGGGCCCATGGGTGCGATCGGCACCCGGTCTTCCCTGCGCCCTCTGCCTGATGAGAGGGCAAACGAAATGCAAACCTCGGGCGATTCATGTCGCGAGAACGAGCGCGCACATCCTCATCGCTGTTTGACAGGTGAATCCGACTTCCATCGTCGTCCCGGCGAAAGCCGGACCCATTACCACCGACGGAAATTGTTCTGACGCGCTGTGGCTCCAGCTCGCTTCAACAACATGATCCTGTGGTTATGGGTCCCGGCTTTCGCCGGGACGACGGCGGAGTATGTCGCGCCGCTTCGTGCCCTACCCCGACCGCTTGTTGCTGGTGTTCTGGGTCAGATTGCCGTGCGCGGCCTGCTCGCGGATGTTGTGCTTCTCGTCGTCGCGATGGCCCTTGGTGGTGTCGAGCGGAACGCCCGGGGCGCTGCCGGGCCCCTTGTGGCTCTGGTTGTCGTCGGGAACGGGCTGGATGTTCCCGGTCTTTGGTTTCGTCATCATCGTCTCCGTCACGCAAGGAGACAACGCCGCCCGCGCGGACGGCGTTCCCGAACGTGACTCACGTTCCGGAACGTGGCTTCACGTTCCCGATGCTCGCCTTCACAATTGAGCTTACAGCTTTTCCTGCTGCGAGGGCTGCGCCTGCTGCTGTTGGCGCTGACGGTCCTGCTCCCTGGCGTGATGGCGGCCGTAGAGACATCCGGCGGCGGCGCCGAGCATGCCGTGATGGCCGGCATAATGACCGGCGACACCGCCGACGACCGCACCCTTGATGCAGCCCTTGGCGTCGACGGGCGAGGTTGCGGCAAGCGCACTGACGGCAATGGCGGAAGCGAGAAGAATCGATTTCATGATACGGCTCCAATGGAATTCTTAGGGCATCAACGGCGGAGCCGCCCCGCCGGTTCCCGCCGCTTCAGGGCCAACGTGAAACGCCCGGGGAGTTCTCATGAATTCGCGGCCACCCGCCCCAGCGCGCTTCACGTCGTCGAGACGCGATCAGTTCAGTTTCACCAGTTCAGTTTCCTGCCATGTCGGGATGGCACCCCGGAGCAACCGCATGCATGTTGTGCCGCAATGCACGTTCCGGTTGCCGAACCTAATCGCGTCTCGTGCGTCAAAACATATGTTTGAGAGTGGAACGCTTCGGTTCACAATGCGGGCCAGGGCCAGTCGAAGGCGAGTCGGACTGAACCGGCGGAGTCGAACATGGGCGAGGATTTGAACCGGCAACGCGTCTTGAACTTCCTCGACGTCTATTATGCCGGCGGCATCGAGGGCGCGCTCGATCGCTGCAGTGACGACGTCGCGTTTCTCGCCAACGCCCCGATCGACATTCTTCCGCACATGGGCCAGCACCGCGGCAAGGCCACGCTGCGCCAGATGTGGACCACGATCCACGAGCGCTATTCCGACATGCGCTACGAGGCGCCGATGGTGGTGGCCGAAGGCGACAAGGTCGCGGCGCAACTGCGGGTGTTCTTGCGCAAGCGCAACAACGCCCGCGTGGTGCAATTCGACGTCGCGGTGTTCTACACGCTGCGCGACGGCAAGATCACCGAGATCCGCGAGATCATCGACACATTCGACCTCGTCCAGCAGGTGCTGGAGCGTGATGTCACAGCGGCGCTGACCGGGCAAAACGCGGACTAGAGCATTTTCGGTTCTGATTGAATCAGAACCGAAGCTCTAGATTCTTGTTTTGACGCGTTTTCTTCACGCGAACCGGTGTCCACTTCGCTCGAAAACGCTCTAGTTCCCGGAACACGGGGCAACCGACGCCGGCGCCCCCGCCCCGCAAATTCGTCCCCGCCAGCGTTGAACCTCGAAGGCCCGGCGCTGACCTATCACTGGGCTTGTTGCGGTCGGGGCTGAAATCACCATGAAAGTCGCATTGCTCGCTGTGCTTGGCCTTGCACTGGGCGCCCTTGGCGGCGCCGCTCTCGGCATCGGAGCCGGGCTCACCTGGATCGGACTGGCCAAAACCTCAGGTCTCGACAGCGGAACGCTGGTGTTTTTCACCTTCATGCCGCTCGGCGCGGCGATCGGCGGCATCGGCGGCGCGCTGTTGTTCGCGGTGGTGGCGATCCGCGACGCCGAGATCGTGATCGAGCGGCAACCGCTGCGGCAGCGCGACCGCTGAATTACGGACCGTTTTCGAGCGAAGTGGATGCCGGTTCGCGTGAAGAAAACGCGTCAAAACTGGAATCCAGAACCCCGTTCCGATTCCATTGGAACGGGGTTCTGTAGACAGACGGTCACATTCCGGTCAAAACCGGCGCAATTGTGCATTGCAAAAAAGTCATTTGCGTTTTCGCCGTTCCGCCCTATTTGAGGCGGTAATAGTGACGTGCAGCAACCTGGCAGGGCGTCGACGCTGACCGCCTGCCATTCGTTTGCTTTGAAAATCCAGTTTCAGGACGAGACCAAAATGACAGAGCACAGCCTCTGGCGTTTTTCGCGCGCATTGCATCGCGCGATCAACGAACGCCAGCTTGCAGACATCGAGCCGCTGCTCGATGACGAGGTCGAATGGGCCATCTACGGGCCGATCGACCTGTTTTCCTTTTTCGGCTCGCGTCGCGGCAAGGCCGCCGTGCTCGAGGTGATCAGGCAGATCGGCGAGAACCTGAGGGTTCACCGCTTCGATCGGGAGTCCATCATGCTGGGCGCGGATTCCGCGGCCTCGATGCTGCGCTATTCGCTGACGGCATTGGACTCCAACAAGCCGATCTCGCTCAGGATCGCGCATTTCGCGCAGTTCAGGGCCGGCAAGCTCACGAGCTTCCGCGTGCTGGTCGACAGTTTCGACCTGGTCGAGCAGACCGTCGGTTACCCGATCCATCTGCCGCGCATCGCGGTCTGACGGCGCCACGATTTCACGCCTTCGTCATGTCCGGGGCCGCGCCTTCGCGTTGAGGCGCCCCGGCAGAAGCGGCCTGTTTTGCCAGCCCCGAACGGCCGCGCCCGGGGCGGCGCGATGCGCCAACGCGCTTAGCGTTTGTCCCGGACATGACGATCACGCGTTGATCAGTTGCCTTCGCAGCGCCGTTGCCACAATTTCGCGCCAAGAAAACCGCATGTTGCGGCGCTGGAATTTGCGGGCTGGGAATGACTTCTACATCACGATTTGGCTGGACAAGGCTGCCGGTGCTGGCGGCCGGCTTCAGCGTGGCGATAGCGCTTTCGGCCACGGCGCAGACCTCACCATGGGCGATCGCTCCCGCCGCCCAGGACATCGCGAAAGACAGCGCGAAAGGCGCCCCCGCTGATGACGCCGAGGCTGCGGCCGACGAGGCGCCGCCGGCGGCCGACGCCAATGACGCCGACATCCTGAAGGACATCGACCAGAGCAAGCTCGACTGGAGCCAGCTCGATACCGACTCCACCAGCCTGCCCACGCTGGCGCCGAAGAGTGCGGCCAAACCCAGCAGCATCGCCGGCAACGATCCGTCCTGGTCGACCAACAACAACGCCAACGGCTCGTCGGCGGTGTCGGTCAAGCAGTCAGTCTCGCCGTTCCTCGACACCCGCATCGGCGCCGACATGACGGTCGCCAAGCAGGGCACGATGACGACGTCGGAGCAATTGTCGGAGCGGCTCGCCAATGGCGGCGGCCTGCCGCAATCCGGCGGCTCGGCCTGGGCTTCGATCTCGACGGGCGGCGTGGCTTCGATCTGGGACAAGACCTCGGTCGAGGCGCGCGTCGATCCGGGCGCCGACCAGAGCAAGGTCGGCACCTCGCTCAGCAAATCGGTGCCGCTGTCGGAGCAGTATTCGCTGACCTTGCAGAGCGGCTACAATTTGATCCAGCAGGGCGTGGTGCCGGTACCCGGCGTCGACGGCCATCCGTCGCGCAGCTACGATACCGATCAGTCGGCGCGCCTGTCCGTTCGCGACACCGGCACCAGCATCACCGCCGGCCAGACGCTGTCGACCGCCGAGGACCGATGGCTGCGCCGGGTCGGCGCCGAGCAGAAGCTGTTCGACGGCGTCACCGTCTCCGGCTCGGTCGGCGAGACCCCCCAGGGCACGATCAACAAGAGCATCGGCGCCGGCTACAAGCGCTCATGGTGAACGATCTGTTAGCCCTGTCGCGCTAATGATCAGGCATTGCCCCAACTTGGCCCAGATGCGGTCAAATTCGGCGGCACTGATAGGTCCGTAACTTCATCAATTCGTCGTGCGGGGGACAAGCCGCGCTTCGCTATTGCGAACCAGGGGAAAGCCGATGAACGCCACCAACCGTACCGAGGAAGCCGCTGAAACGACTTCCGAGGTCGATTCCAACCTTGCTGCGGTCTCGGAAGTCGAAGCCGGCATCCGCGACTTCGTGCGCAACGACATCGCCTATCTGCGCCGGCCGGTGGCGAGCCCGGAGACCGCGCCGACCGACACCAATACCGATGCGACCGTCAGCAACGTCAACTCGCTGATCCAGCGCGTCGCCGGCACCTCGCTCGCCGAGATCGAGAAGCTGATCGGCGAGCTCGAGAGCCTGCGCGACCTGCTGCATGCCGAGGGCCAGCGCGTCCAGCGCGAGATCTCCGGCTATGCCCAGCTCAGCCAGGCCGCGATGAAGTCGACGCGCATGATCGCCGACAACGTCTCGCAGTGGAAGCGCGCCGCCGACGGCCTGCGCAACAGCTGATCCCGATCAGTTTTCCAGACTGATGGCCGCCGCCTCCCGACCAAGGGGGCGGCGGCTTCGTTTTGCGCGGGCCGATTCAGCGCAGAACGATTCGTTATTCAGCGCGGTGTAAACTCCGCGGCGTCAATTCTTGCAGAAGCCGATTTGAACTTGAGATGCCGAGCCCGCGTCCAACCCGGAATTCGCGTCCGGGCCGCGCCTTGCCGGGACGTCCATTTGGAGAGAATTCATGCAGAGCCTCCGGCCGGATAACGCCGCCGATCCGATACCGCTGCGCCAGCCGCAGCAGGGCATCGGCACGATCATGATCCGGTTCCTCGGCATCCTGGCAGCCGCGACCGTCGTGATGGTGCTGATCTGGAATCGTTGAATTTCGGGATCGGGAGAAGTGTGACGCAGCCTGCCGACGGGTCACATTGAAAAGCGCGAATGCGCGCCACGGCGCTCGCTCGAGCGCCGAGGATTACAGACGGTCGATCAGCGATCGATGCTCGCGGTGGTCTCGAAGGAGTAATTGCCATCGGCAAAGCCCTTCACGACCATTCCGGTGGCCAGCATCACGACAACCGTTACCGTCGCAAAGATAATGCCGACGAGTTTCAGCGCGCTGCGATCTGCCATAGTCGTCCCCAGGTGTTCGGCCCAATTGCCAGGCCAAGTGTTCGCCCAAGTGCTCGTGCCCCCAGCCATAAGGCAGGGACAAAGGTTCAAAATGCGTTAGCAAAAAATGAGTTCCACGCAACGCACAACTACGTCGGCAGCAGAAGTAGCTGCCAACCATGGCGTCCGTGCAACATCAGAGGCGCTGGGGCAACATCAGGAACCGGGATTCCGGCGCGGCACGAAGGCGGTCGCGAGGAACGAGAACACCACCTCATTGCGCTGATTGACGCCGGTGTTGCGCGCCTGAAGGATGCCCCATTCCGGCCGCTTCTCGGACGTGCGCTTGGTCTCGATCTGGTTGGTGAAGCTGATGGTGTCTCCGGCCAGCACCGGGCGGATCCAGCGCAGCTCACGGAAGCCCGGCGAGGGTCCCCAGACCGCGACCGTCTCGCCGCGGGCGGCGGCTTCCGCGGCGAGTTGCTTGCCGTCGGCGACGAGCAGCTTCATGCAGACACTGGCAACGTGCCAGCCCGATGCGGCGAGCCCGCCGAACAGCGACTTGCGCCCCTCCTCCTCGTCGAGATGGAAGCGCTGCGGATCGAACTGCGCGGCAAACCGCTTGATGTCCTCGGCGGTAAAGGTGAATGAGCCGAACTCGCGCCGTGCGCCGATCTCGATGTCTTCAAAAAAGCGCATGATGTCTCCTATGCGCTCGCAGCGTCACGGCGGCTGATCATGATCGGCGCCTCCATCTCGCACAGCATCTCGCCGCGCGCGTTGCGGATCGTGCTCTTGAAGGTGACGATGCCGGTCTCGGGGCGGCTCTTCGAGACGCGCGCTTCAATGACATCGACATCCAGCGTCAAATCGTCGCCCGGACGCAGCGGCGCCACCCAGCGCATCTCGTTGACCCCGGGCGCGCCCAGCGATGCGGTGCGGCCGATGAAGCCGTCGAACAGCATCCGCATCATCAGCGAGCCGAGATGCCAGCCCGAGCCCGACAGGCCACGGAGCATGGATTTCTTCGCCGCCTCCTCGTCGAGATGCATCGGCTGCGGGTCGAATTCGGCGGCAAAGGCGAGAATTTCCTCGCGCGAAACATGGCGCGGGCCGAACGTGCCGAAACGGCCGGGCTTGAAGTCTTCGAAGGTCAGCGTGGTCATCGGGTGAGGATATGCTGGAGGGAAGCCCGATTGTGGCCGTTATTTGCAGCAATCACAACCAGCCCACTCGCATAGCTCGCCCCTGGACTGCCGGCGCCCGGTCCCGGGCCTGGCTTTGGCGAGACTGATTGGGCTTCTGCGGCATCGATCCCTTTGGGTGCGGAGGCGCTTTGGCGCCGCCCCGAACCATTGGGCCCGGCGAAACGCCTCGTCCTGACGGACGCCTGCTGCGCAGGCTGCCGGGACGAAGTGATCACGCCGGGGGTGACGCAGTAGGATGAACGAGACGCGAATCATATTTCGGCTGGCCGGGAGAACCATGATGTTCGATTTCCAGGATCTGTTTCAGTGGGACCGCTTCATCACGCCCACGATCATCAAGACGTTCTACTGGCTGGTGATCGCGGTCATCGTGCTGTTCGGGATCTCCGGCATCCTGTGGAGCCTCACCGCGATGGCGATCAGCCCGTTCGTCGGCTTCATCCAGTTACTCGCGTCGATCGCCAGCATCTTCGTCGGCATCGTGTTGTCGCGCATCGCCGCCGAGTTCATCCTGATCGTGTTCCGGATCAACGAGCATCTCGGCGCGATCCGCGATCGCGACGGGGGCATGCACTGAGGCTTTGGGCCTCCCGCCGGATGCGGCCTGCCGCCCGGGCTGTGGTTAATCCGAAGTAGCACCCGCGCGCAAATGCCAGCGAAATTCCGAGCGGGATCTTAAAACCGCTCGCGTATCAGTCTCCGCATTGCGCTGAAGACCAACGCGGGGGCGTCGTGAATTCGAGGAATGGTTTTATTGCCGTGAGGCCGGGCGATCCGGGCTTTACGACCGAGGATATTCTATGGGCTGTCGGCATCTGGTCGGTGATCCTGACCCTGGCGCCGGTGATCGCGTTCTATCTGCTGATGGTGGCGTAACGCCATCCATCGCGTCATTGCGGGCGCAAGCCGAGGCGCGTTGCATCAGCACGCAAAAAACGCGCGAGTGCCGCGCGTTTCTTTCCAGTTCGAACCAAAGCGGCGTTGTTACGCCGCCTGCTTGTGCATCGCGCCGGACGCCGACGCCGTGCCGCGGATCGCCTTGATCGAACGTTCGATCGCGGCCCACAGCCGATTGATCTCGGCGGCGGCGCGGCCTTCCGCATAATATTCGCGCGCGCCTTCACCCTGGCCGAGCGCCATCAGAAGGTCGGCGCGGTTGGTGATCTGGCCGCTCCACACCGGTGCGCGAAATTTCGCCAGCGCCTCACGCGCGATCGCGACGATCCGGCTTTCGGCGCCGTCACGCTGCGCAGGCGCGCCGTTGATCACGACGGCGTAGGGCTTGCGCATCGAGCGGCAGGTCTGAATCGTTTCCTGCACCGCGTTGACGTCGAACACGCCGGGCCGCGCCGGAATGATCACCATCGTGGCGTTCTTGATGGAGTCGTCGACCACAGCCGACAAATTCGGCGGCGTGTCGATGAACACCCACTCGATGCCGTCGCGCTTGGCTTGAGCAATGATCCCGCTGACCGAGTTCACCGCCGTCTTGATCGCCGGCTCGTTGGTGCCGCGCAATTTATGCCAGAGCGTCAGCGAGCCCTGCGGATCGGCGTCGATCAGCAGACAGGGCTTCGTTGCCTTGTGCACTTGCGCGGCGAGGTGAGCAGCCAGGGTACTTTTCCCCGAGCCCCCCTTACGCGAAGCGAAAACAATCACGTTCATACGTTGGCCTCCAGATTGACCCCAGGAGGCGAAAATGAATCAGCATGCTGATTCGCGAAAGAAGAAACTTCTTGCAATCCGCAAAGTGGCCAAGATTACCGGTGCATTCTGCTTTTTGAGTCACACTATACTTATGACGCAACCGCAAATGGAAGCGCCAAGCATTTGATATGACTCACCCCTAGCGTTTTTCGGCAGTTTTGGCGCGCTGGCGCGCGATCCACTTGCGCTCGACCCAGCCGAGCAATTGCGCCGTCGGTTTCTGCAGGAACGGGACATCCTGCGCGAACAAAAGGAGTCCGAGCGGCAGCATCCAGAGTCCGAGCACCGGCAGGAAGCTGAAGATGCCGCCGATGATAAGCAGGATCGCGAGCGGAATCCGCACATAGCGCGACGACGGCTTGCGCAGCCACGCGACGAAGCGTGCCGGCCTTTCCGGAAGCTTGGCTTCGAACCAGGCGAAGTGCCGATCGATCTCTTGCTTGTCGTATTCGCTCACGCGCCTCACTCCATCCGTTCCGTCGCGAAACGGATTTGGCAAACATCACCAACCCCAGAGATGATGCTGCGTGACAGCGTCACAAGGCGTCAGTCTGTCGCGCACGACAGTCTTGAAATCGCAGCCGCGCGATCTATCGCTCGCTTTCGAACGAAGCGGACGCCGGTTCGCGTCACAACGATGAGCGAGTCTGGCGCGTGCGCGCGATGGGAACCAGATCCTTTGGTGGACTTCAGTGGGCGGACTTCTTCGCCTTGTGCGGCCTGTAGACCTTCCGCTTGGCCGGCCGGCGCTCGCTCGCCTCGCGCGGCTCGGGATCTGCGCGGAAGAACACGCGGCAGGCCGGCGACAGTTGCGCCCTGTTCCTGATCATGCAGGCCGTGATGCGATCGACATCGGGAATCTCGGGACCACAAAGCCGGAACGCATCCGGCGTACAGGCCTGCTGCTGGTCGGGCGTGTAAGCCTCACCCCGGCTCGGCAGCAGCATTGCGGCAAGGGTGACCGCTGAAATCAACGCAAACGAAAAACTCCTTGAACCGGCGGTCCCCATGCGTCCCCCAAGGTGGCACTAAGGTGTCGTTAAGGCGTCGTTCCCTGGAGTGTGGGTGATGCGACGAAGAAGCGCAAGCGGGCGGGATGACACGCTGACTGCGATGAACAAGATCGCAAGCGCTCATGCGAAGACCCGGTCCTGCGATGTCGCGTTGCGTGAGTTTGTGGATGGTACAGTTGGGTGGGCTCGAACCACCGACCTCCTGTTCCACAGACAGGCGCTCTAACCAACTGAGCTACAACTGCATCCTGACGCACGGCCCCGCAAAAAGGGGGCGGCGATTTCGGCGGAAACTAGGTGCAACGCCCGCCTTTGGCAAGGCCGTAACGCGCTGATTTCCGCTCTTATCTCGGGCCAATCCACGGCCCCCGTCCAGCAGAAAGGCCCGGACCGCATCGGCCCGGGCCTTCCGCTATCTCATGCAGGCCGAGATCAGGCGGCCGGCTGCTGGTAGAACTTCGAGGCGCTGGCCTTGATCGGCTCGGCGGTCTCGCTGGCGACCTTCTGGCCGAGCTCGGCCAGTTCCTTGACCTGCGCGGTGTAGGTCTCGAACTGCTTGCGGGCGTGCGAGGTCCACAGCTCGACCGCTTCGGTCGGCGACTTCACGCTGAACAGCTCCTGGGCGAAGTCGAGCGAGGAGGTGGTGTTGGCCTTGAAGAACTCGATCAGCTTGGCCGAATACGCGGTGGCGCCCTTGTTCACCGAGGTGAACACGGCCTCGACCGTCGAGTTGTGAGTCTCGGCAGCGTCCTTGAACTTGGCGTAGCTGTCGCGGGCCTGCAGCACGCCCTTTTCAGCGAACGCGCGCATCTGCTCGGGAACCTCGAACGGGATGATCGAGGCGGAAAACGGATCGGACGGGTTGGTCATACGTGTAATCCTTCGCAACGGGTGAGTAGATGTGACCATTGCGAACGCCCCGGAGCCCATCAGGCCGGGAGCGTTGAAATGGATCACGCTGCCTTGATTCACGGGAGTGCCCTTCGTCGGGCTCGCCTAATAAACACCCATATCATGTCAATTTTGTGCAACGCAACGTATGATCGCGTGCAACGCCACATTTTTTATGTGGCGGAATATGGGGTTACCACGCCCGACGAAGGTTAGAGGGCCAAAATCAGCGTGAATCGCCCCGCCCGTCAGCTCTTCGGCTTGACCGCATCCATCGCAGCACGGCTGACGGCCTGGCCCATTTCGCTGGCCTGCTCGGCGAGCGAGCGCATCTGGCCCTGCACATATTCGCTGTGCAGCCGCATCACCTCGGTGAGGTCCTTGGCCTTGAGGAGCGACTGGGCGTAGTCCAGCGACGATTGCACGTTCTTTTCCGCGTAGCCGAGCGCTTTGGCGGAAAGGTCCTTGGCGCCGGCGCGCATCGTTGCGTTGCGCTCTTCGATCTTGCCGGCGGTGTCCCGCGCGTTGGTCACGAACTGGTCGAAAGCCTTGCGCGCCTGATCGAAGCTCGCCTCCGCCATCGACCGCATGTCCTTGGGGATCTCGAACTTGGGGATCTCGAAATGGTCACGCCCGTTGTCGCTCATGGTCGCTCTCCCTCGCTTGGTGATCGGCCCGCCGGTTGGCCTTGCGGGCCCAAGGCAGAATACAAGGTAGAATAGACGGCAGACATATCGCGGCACTGCAATCGCAGCTATGACGCGGCGCCGCCCTGGCTCCGCAGCACGCTGTCGCAGCGCCTCTCTCTACCCGACAACGCCAAACGGCTGTGGATCGTTCAGCCAAGTTAACGTTATCCCGGCTTAAGCCGGGGCACCCTGGCCGCGGACATGGACCTGCCGCCCCCCAGTTGCGATACTAACCTTCTGTTAAGGCTGTCGTCCTGCGGCCGCCGGCGCTCCGGCAAAGCTAAGGAAGAAGCCAAACCATGCGGTCAAATCTTGCGTGATGAGTGACGCGGAATTCCAGATCCAGGCGCTCGGCGATGTAAGGCTGGCGGACCATGCGTCGGGCGCCCTGCCGGCATGGCTGTGGTCGGCCGACGGCGCACGGATTCTGTGGGCCAATCCGGTCGGCGCGCAGGTATTCGGTGCCGCCAATGGCGCCGAGCTGGCGAAGCGCGCCTTCGGCCCGGCCGATCCG
>NZ_JACMYP010000210.1 GCF_020889705.1 Bradyrhizobium altum
GACCGACACCGGCGGCTCGATCCGCCAGCCCGCGGCGTTCACCGCGACCGTCGGCATAAAGCCGACCTACGGCCGCTGCTCGCGCTGGGGCATCGTGGCGTTCGCATCCTCGCTCGACCAGGCCGGCCCGATCGCGCGCACGACGCGCGATGCTGCGATCCTGATGCGCTCGATGGCGGGTCACGACCCCAAGGACACGACATCGGTCGACATCGCCGTGCCGGACTACGAGGCCGCGATCGGCAAGTCCGTGAAGGGCATGAAGATCGGAATCCCGAAGGAGTACCGGCTCGACGGCATGCCGGCCGAGATCGAGAAACTCTGGAGCGAGGGCGCGCAGTGGCTGAAGGCCGCGGGTGCGGAGCTCGTCGAGGTGTCGCTGCCGCACACCAAATACGCGCTGCCCGCCTATTACATCGTGGCGCCGGCGGAGGCCTCCTCGAACCTCGCGCGCTATGACGGCGTACGCTACGGGCTGCGCGAGCCGGCCAAGAACATCATCGAGATGTACGAGAACTCCCGCGCCGACGGCTTTGGCGACGAGGTGCGTCGCCGCGTGCTGATCGGCACCTATGTGCTCTCGGCCGGTTACTATGATGCCTATTATCTGCGTGCGCAGAAGGTGCGGACGCTGATCAAGAAGGATTTCGAGGACTGCTTCGCCAAGGGCGTGCATGCGATCCTGACGCCGGCAACACCGTCGGCGGCATTCGGCATCGGCGAGAAGGGCGCCGATCCGGTCGAGATGTATCTCAACGACATCTTCACGGTGACCGTGAACATGGCGGGCCTGCCGGGCATCGCCGTGCCTGCGGGCAAGGACACGCAAGGTCTGCCGCTCGGTCTGCAACTGATCGGCCGTCCGTTCGACGAGGAGGCGCTGTTCTCGCTCGGCGAGGTGATCGAGCAGGCGGCCGGCCGGTTCACGGCGCCCAAATGGTGGTGAGCGATGGCGGATTTCCGCGCCAGTCTCGCTGACGCTGCGCCTGATGCGGCGTTGTCGCCACCGCTCGCCGCATTGTGGTGGGCGAGGAAGGGCGACTGGGACCAGGCGCATCGCATCGTGCAGGACGAGAGCGATACCAATTCGGCGTGGGTGCATGCCTATCTGCATCGCGTCGAGGGCGATCTCGGCAATGCCGGTTACTGGTATCGCCGGGCCGGCCAACCCGTCGCGAGCGATACTGTTGAGGCTGAGTGGGAGCGGATCGTCTCCGCGCTCTTGGTCTGAAATACCGGTGCCAGGTGCGGTGTCTTGGCACCGCGACGATTAACCCTGTTTCGGCCGCCATGCCTCCGCCCAGATTGGCCGTGATAGGCTGGTGGAACCGGGCGGGGGCCAGCGGCAATGAGAGTATTCGTGCGTGGGTCGGGCATAAGGGGATGGCTGTCAGCGTTGCTGGTGGCTGCGGTGGCGGTGGGCCTGGCCGGCTGCGCGTCCGTGTACAATCTTCCCGGTAACGTGCCGCTCGGTGCTGCGCTCGCCGACAACAACAGCGCCCGCGACTATCCGACTTACGAAGATGATCTGCTGCTTGCGCTGTCGTTCTCCGGCGGTGGCACGCGGGCGGCGGCGTTTTCGTTCGGCGTGCTCGGAGAGCTCGACCGGGTGCACTCCAGCGCCGCCGGCACCAAGACGCTGCTCGATCGCGTCGACTTCGTCTCCGGCGTCTCCGGCGGATCGGTCACTGCGGCCTATTTCGGATTGAAGCGGCGTGCGGCGCTCGCCGATTTCCGCGAACGCTTCCTGCTGCGCAATGCCGAGGAGGGACTGAAGACCCGGATCTCGCTCGGCAATATCGGGCGCGCGCTGGGCGGCGGCGTGAACGACAGCCAGTTCACCGACTGGCTCGATCAAAATCTGTTCGACGGCGCGAGGTTCGAGGCGTTGCCCGACGACCGCCGGCCGCGGGTGTGGATCAACGCGTCAGACATCTACAACCGCACGCCGTTCGTGTTCGGCAAGACGTCGTTCGACGCGCTTTGCAGCGACATCCGCTCCTATCGTGTCGCCGAAGCGGTGGCGGCGTCCGCCGCAGTGCCGCTGGCATTTGCCCCGATCGTGCTGCAAACCTATCCCGGCGGCTGCGCCGCGCCGCTGCCGCCCTGGTACGATCGGGTACGCAACGATCCGAACGCGCAGCCGTTGTTGCGCTCCTACGCCGAGGCGCAGGCGCGCTACCGTGACGGCTCGATGCGCTACGTCAAGCTGCTCGATGGCGGGCTGGTCGACAATTACGGGCTGTCGGGGCTCAGCATCGGCTTGCTCGCCGCGCAACATCCCTACGAGCCGCTCGACGAGCGGCAGGCGGCCAAGCTGAAGCGCATCCTGTTCCTGGTGGTCGACGCCGGCCGCGGCATCTCCGGCGACTTCGTGCAGACGCTCGAAGGACCAAGCGGCGTCGAGCTGGTGTCGGCGGCCGCCGACACCGCGATCGATGCCAGCGTGCGCTCGAGCTACGCGGCCTTCACCGCGCTCGCCAACGACTGGTCGGGCAAGCTGAAGCACTGGCGCTGCGGCCTGTCTGCGGCGGATCGCGCCAGGCTCGGCGTCGGCGCCGGTTGGAGGTGCGGCGACGTCGCGATCTATGTCGAGCGGCTCGGCTTCGACCGGCTTGGACCGGAGCGGGCCGGCATCTTGAACGCCATCCCGACGCGGCTATCGCTGCCGGCGGAGCAGGTCAACCAGCTG
Source organism: Bradyrhizobium altum (assembly GCF_020889705.1). Taxonomy (GTDB): domain Bacteria; phylum Pseudomonadota; class Alphaproteobacteria; order Rhizobiales; family Xanthobacteraceae; genus Bradyrhizobium; species Bradyrhizobium altum. Next base: position 2,693 of record NZ_JACMYP010000210.1, read on the forward strand.
ATCACGGGCGGCGCGGACGCACTGCGCTCAAGCAAGGCCTATCAGCAGTTCCGGCGCGGGCTCTGATCTGTGCCAGATGCGTCGGTGCGGGCCGCAAGTGGATTGCAAGGGGACAGCAAGGCGGCTTGACTGGCGCGATCGGTTGCGCGAAGCCCAATCCATCCCAGATATCACTTTATCCGGAAACCGAGATCCATGACCGCATCTGCTGCCCCTCACAAGCTAATCAAGAGCGCCACCGGCGATTGGGAGGTCGTGATCGGCATGGAGGTCCATGCCCAGGTCACCTCGAACGCGAAGCTGTTCTCCGGCGCGTCGACCGCGTTCGGCGGCGAACCCAACTCCCATGTCTCGCTGGTCGATGCCGCGATGCCGGGCATGCTGCCCGTGATCAATGAGGAGTGCGTCCGCCAGGCGGTGCGCACCGGTCTGGGGCTGAATGCGAAGGTCAACCTGCGCTCGGTGTTCGACCGCAAGAACTATTTCTATCCGGACTCGCCGCAGGGCTACCAGATCAGCCAGTACAAGTCGCCGATCGTCGGCGAGGGCGAGGTGGCGCTCGAGCTCGATGGCGGCCGCAGCGTCACGATCGGGATCGAGCGGCTGCATCTGGAACAGGACGCCGGCAAGTTGCTGCACGATCAGTCGCCGACGATGTCCTATGTCGACCTCAACCGCTGCGGCGTCGCGCTGATGGAGATCGTCTCCAAGCCCGACATCCGCGATGCCGAGCAGGCCAAGGCCTACGTGACCAAGCTGCGCTCGATCCTGCGCTACCTCGGCACCTGCGACGGCGACATGGAGAAGGGCAGCCTGCGCGCCGACGTCAACGTCTCGGTGCGCCGTTGCGGCGAGACCGCGTACGGCACCCGCTGCGAAATCAAGAACATGAACTCGATCAACTTCATCGGCCAGGCGATCGAATACGAGGCGCGGCGCCAGATCGAGATCATCGAGGACGGCGGCTCGATCGACCAGGAAACCCGGCTGTTCGACCCGAACAAGGGCGAGACGCGTTCGATGCGCTCCAAGGAGGAGGCGCACGACTACCGTTATTTCCCCGATCCCGATCTGCTGCCGCTCGAATTCAGCCAGGCCTTCGTCGACGAACTCAAGGCGCAGCTGCCGGAACTGCCGGACGAGAAGAAGTCCCGTTTTATTACGGGCTTCGGCCTGTCGTCCTATGATGCGAGCGTGCTGGTCGCCGAGCGCGAGAGCGCGGAGTTCTACGAGACGGTGCTCGCTCGTCTCGCCGACAAGGCGCGCGACGGCAAGCTTGCCGCCAACTGGGTGATCAACGAGCTGTTCGGCCGTCTCAACAAGGAAGGCGTGGCGATCGCAGCCTCGCCGGTGTCTGCGGAGCAACTCGCCGCGATCGTCGACCTGATCGGCGAGGGGGCGATTTCCGGCAAGATCGCCAAGGACTTGTTTGAGATCGTCTGGCGGGAGGGCGGCGATCCGCGCGCGCTCGTCGAGGCGCGCGGCATGAAGCAAGTCACCGACCTCGGCGCGATCGAGAAGGTGGTCGACGACATCATCGCGGCCAATCCTGACAAGGTCGAGCAGGCGAAGGCGAAGCCCGCAGCTCTTCAATGGTTCGTCGGTCAGGTGATGAAGTCGTCGGGCGGCAAGGCGAACCCGAAGGCGGTCAACGAGCTCTTGAAGTCCAAGCTCGGCGTCTGAACGAACAGGACAATGATGTTGTCCTTGGCGCATGATCCAGTCGGATCATGCTCTCGCGCCGTCGCCATCGGCGTCGTCGCGCGCGCGTGAACGCGGCGTGATCTTGCCTCACACCCTCCCTCGACGGTCGCGCTGACGCCTTCGACGCCGAATCGGCGAAGCTGCGATTCGTTCGCGAGTCCGGTCCCGGTGACCTCAAACGAGGCAAAAGCGGTCTTACCCACGAAAATTTTTTCGTTGCCAAAAATTACGACTCGGCGTTCGCGACGCGCCGCTTTTCGTCACGGCTTGCGACTCAACGCAATGACGATCGCGCGTCGATCGCTCGAATGGGAATTCAAGAAATGCCTGCAATACAGGCGTTTCCTGCAACGTTGACAAATGCCGATGTCGGCCGTTGCTGCATTTCTTGTATCGTCGCGTGAATGCAATGCCGATTTGATCGGCGCCGCGCGCTGTGCGCACTGCCACCGCTGCGTCAACACTTCCTTAAGCGGGACACTGTTTTTTTCGGTCTGTTGGTGTATTCGGGAAGTAGTGCATATCGATTCCCGAGTGCACGCAGCGAGAGCCATCTCACATACTGGAGGGCAACATGGCTAAGAAGGCAAAGAAGGCGAAGAAGGCGAAGAAGGCGAAGAGCGCAGTGAAGAAGACTGCGAAGAAGACCCGCAAGGTCGCCAAGAAGAAGTAAGCCTCTCGCCTTGAGAGGATTGCCGGCGGCTTGATGCCGGCACGTCGCGAGAGCCAGCGGACGGACTGCTGAGAGGCACATCCCATCCCAAGGCTCTGGCTGACGAAAGAGGGTGTCGGCGAGACATCAGGTCAAACGGCTGGATCGAATTTCGGAGAGGGCAACCTTCCCAAGAGCGGTCCGGCAGAAGAAACAGAGATTTCTTCGTTCGGTGCGGAGCCCGCTTGGTTCCGCAATTTCACCGGCGACAATGCCGAGCTGAAATCTGGTCCTGACGTGTTCGCCGACCCCCTCGTTCCGGCGGCCCGCGCAGTCCGCGCCCGGCAGCCACTTTCCACATCCCATTTTCTGGATCGACGTCGGGCCTCACGGCCTCGCGTTCCTTTGCGCGCGCGACCGTACCGCGGCTCCGTGGACCGTCCGCCAGACCTGCCAGCCCGCCATCACCTCATCGACTGATCACATGCGTCGGCCCGCCGGCACCGGCCGGCGCCCGCGGCCATTGTCCGCGATGGTTATCGTAGTCCGAAGCACCAGGGTAAACCGGCGTTCACGAATGCACGGAAATGCCTGCGGCACAGGCACTTCTGCGATTCCGGGGCACGTGCCGGGCGAGCCCGATTTACATCCCGTTCATCGCGATACTTAAACCGCTCTTCAAATTTGATGGGCCATGATCATCCCAACAAGCCGGCAAACGGCGAGCGGTGATCCAAGTGATCGGCGCGGCGCATGATCCCAGGGATCAGCGCGGGGCATGATCCAAAGGATCAGCCCGGGAATGACAGGGTAGCTTAACAGTGGACGGGGGCCGCGCTCGGGGGAGGGCGGCCAACAACAAAAAGGGGAATGACGACAATGTTTCAGGGGGTCATCGATCAGGAAGGCGCTGTCCCGGTTGCTGCGACTGCAATCCAGGACGTGCTGTTCGAGCGCGGCATGTATTGGGCGAGCGGCCGCTCCGGCGTGGTCAACCTCGTCGCGGCGCACAAATGGTTCAACCTGGCGGCGCTCAAGGGACGTACCGACGCGATCGCGCACCGCCGCGAAGTCGCCGAGCAGATGTCCGACGTCGAGATCGCTGCCGCCCAGCGCGAAGCCCGCGCCTGGATGACGACGCACTAAGTTTTCGTTTTGACGCGTTTTCTTCACGCGAACCGGTAATCCACGTCGCTCGAAAACGCACAGCTCGAGCTGGGAGCCTCGGCTCCCTCGCTCCATCTAGAACCAGTATCGCGCTGCGTAGATCACGGTCATCAGTGCTCCGGCGGCGATGACGAACTGCCGGACGATCTGAGCCGGCAGGATCCGGATCAGGTGGCCTCCGGCATAGCCGCCGAGCATGGCGCCGAGCAGCATCACAGAGGTCTCCGGCCACCGGACCGCTCCCTGCACGATGAAGATCAATGTGGCGGCGAGCGACACGCAGGTCGCCAGCAGGTTCTTCAACGCCTTGACCGCCCTGATGTCGTTGGGTTCCGTGATCGACAGCACCGCGGTCAGGATGACGCCGAGCCCGGCGCCGAAGAACCCTCCATAGACACACGCCAATCCGAGCACAGCACTGCTCGCACCGGTCGAGGGCAGAGCCGCTGCCTTCTGGTGCCTGACGGTCCATCCCTGGATCTGTGGCGCGAAGGCAAACAGCAGCGTCGCGAATGCGATCAGGGCCGGCACCGGCAGGACGAACAGCCGCTCGGGAAGCAGCAAAAGGACGCCGGCACCGGCTGCGCCGCCAACCGTGGAGACGGCGACGAAGCTGATCGTGCGCCGCGTCGGCGGCGGCAGCTTGCCGCGATCGGCAAGCGCTGCGATCAAATGCCCCGGCGAGATCGCCACCGCATTTGACGCATTGGCGATGACCGCCGGCAGGCCCGCCGCGAGCATCGCCGGAAAGGTGATGAGCGTCGCGCCGCCCGCCAGTGCGTTGATGATGCCTCCCGCGCCACCGGCTGCGAGCAGCAGAAGACTTGTCCCGGTATCCATCCTTCACCCCTTTGCAGGGTGAGCAGCCTAGCGGGCCGAGCAGTGGCCGGTCTGGAACGTCTGTGACGCCGCTTCAATCGCGCCAGTAGACGCCCGGTGTCGTGCCGAAGGTGTGGCGGAACAGACGGGTGAGGTGGCTCTGGTCGGAGAAGCCCGCATCCGCCGCAACGGCTGCGATCGGCTCGCCGGCGCGCAGCAACTGCCGGGCAAGATTGAGCCGTGCGAGCAGGCGGAAGGTATGCCGCGCGACGCCGAACTCGCGCCTCACCATGCGGCTGAACCCTTCGCGGCTTCGCCCGAAGCTGGCGGCAATCTCGCCGATCGGCTCGGGGCTCTCCGTCAAGGCCGTGCCGAGCTTCGTGCTGTCGGTGCGTCCGGCCGGGCGGGACGGCTCGCGCGACAGCGTGTCGTTGGCGATCTCGCTGATGTGCTCGGGCGCTAGCTCGTCGATGCTCCGCCAGCGGTCCCCGACATTGATAATCCGGAGCGACGAGCAGGCGCGGCTAGCCGGAACATAGGCATTCAGGCAAACCGTCTCCGCACCTGGCGTCGCCATCGGTGCATGCAGCATTCCCGCCGGGACCAGCGCGGCATGGCCCGCCGGCACGGTGACGGTCGCGCCGTCGATGCGAAAGGCGCGCGATGCCGACAGCACCAGCGCGATCTGGCTCTCGTCATGGAAGTGCGGTCGGAGACCGAGCGAGCCGGCACCGCGCCACGACGCCAGCTCGACGATGTCGTCGTTGGCGGCGCGCCGATAGGTCCAGGCATTGGTCATGGCGAACCGGGTGATCACAGAGGCTCGAACCGAGGGGGGGGGTCCCTGAGCGTAGCGCGGGGATCACCCACCGTCGTGGGACGTCACCGCTGCGCGGCGGAAGCCATCGGCGAGGCCGTTCGCATCGTCGTGGCAGCGATGAGGGCGGCGACGAGGTTCGCGGCTGCGCTGATCGCCACCGGGATGAAGTAGCTGTGGCTGACGTCGAACGCGAAGCCGGCAGCGCTCGGGCCCAGCAGCGTGCCGACGGCGACGCTGGTGTAGAGGATGCCGATGATGCCGCCGACATTGCGGCCGCCGAAATGATCGGTGACCACGGCGGGCAGGATCGCCACCCAGCCGCCATAGAACACGCCGAACAGCAGTGCGAAGACCGTGAGCGACCAGAAGCTGCCGGCAATCGCCCAGATCGCCAGCGAGACGGCCATGCCGAGATACATCGCGATCAGGAATGCATCGCGGCCGACCCGGTCGGCGATGCCGCCGAGGAAGAACCGGCCGGCGGTGCTGCCGACGCCGATCATCCCGAGCAGCAGCACGGCGAGCGTCGGCGCCACCTGATGGTCGACGGCAAAGGGCACCAGGTGCACGAAGGGCACGAACACCCCGAACGCGCTGATCAGGCAGGCCGCATAGAGCCCGGCGAAGCGGGCGGTCTTGACCGCGTCGGGGATCGAGACGCCCTGACGGAGCGGCGCGCTAGAGGCCGCTTCAAGCGGATCGCCATCCGGTCCGGTGCCATAGCGGCGCGGATCGTCGGCGATCAGGAGCGATGCGCCGATCCCGGCGACGGCGGCGACAACGCCCAACACGACGTAGGCATCGCGCCAGCCGAGGCTCGTGATCAGCCAGGTCGCGAGCGGCGGCATCACCAGTGTCCCGACGCCGATCCCGCTGACGGCGAGGCCTGACGCAAAACCGCGCCGGCGGACAAACCAGCGCTGCACGGCGCCCAAGGTCGGGACATAGGCGCAACCGACGCCGGCACCGATGCCGATGCTGTAGGCGGCATAGACTTGAAGGATGGTCTGCGCCTGTCCCGCCAGCACCATGCCGAGACCGACCAGCGCCATTCCAATGACTGCCAGCCTGCGTGCGCCCCAGCGGTCGGCAAGTGGGCCGGAGACGATGCCGAGACCGAAATACAGGAAGCCCGCGAACGAGAACACCAGCGAGACCGAGCCGCGCGAGGCGCCGAACTCCCGCTGCAACGACTCGACAAAGGACGAGAACGTGTAGGCGCTGCCGAAGCCGATGAACGTCACGACGAAGGCTGCCGCGATGACATACCAGCCATAGAACGGCTTTGCTCTCTGATAACCGGCGTGCATGACGGCGTTCCTCATGATCGTTCTCCCTGTGGTGCGCGCCCGCCTGCCTTGGCCGGCGGATAGAGCAGCATCTGCGTGCAGCGAAACAGCGCGATGGCCTTGTCTGTCGCTTCACTGCGGATCTCGGCATCCCACACCTGGGTCGTGCGCCCGGCGTGAACGAGGCGCGCCTCGCAGCTGACGCCGCCTTCGCGCGCGGCACCGATGAAGTTCGTCTTCAACTCGCCGGTCGCGAAGCCGATCGCACCGTCCGGCAGGGAGGCGAGGCAGCCGAAGCCGCACGCGGTATCCGCCAGCGCGACGATGCTTGCGCCGTGCAAGAGCCCGTGCGGCGAGAAGTGCTTCGCGGCAATCTCGAAGCGGCCGCGGATGAGGCCGCGTTCGGCTTCGAGCCACTGAAAGTCCAGCAGGCCGGGCAGGCTGCCGGGTTGCGACGCGTTGATGCGGTCGATGCGTTGGATGGTATCGCCGCCTGCACCGATTTCGTGCAGGGCGAGTCTGTTTGGGACCTCAGTCATGTCCTGTCCTGGCTCCATCAGGGAACCGGGAGCCGCTGTCGCGAGCCGTGACAAAAGATTAGAAAAACTAACTTTATTGGCCCGGATTTCTCTGAGTTGACGCGGCTCTCAGCGTTACGATAGGCTGATTGAGCGCCGGGAAGGCCCCGTTGGCAAACCAGATTTGCTGTGCGATTGAGATTAGAAAATCTAAATCATGGAGAGCAGGCTTCCACCCCTGAACGCGCTCAAGGCGTTCGAGTCCGCCGCCCGCCATCTCTCGGTGAAGCTCGCGGCCGAGGAGCTGTGCGTGACGCCGGGCGCGGTCAGCCAGATGCTCAAGACGCTGGAAGCCCATCTCGGCGTCAAGCTGTTCGAGCGGGTGCCGCGCGGCATCTATCTCACCGACGCCGGGCGCGACTATCTGCCGTCGATCCGCAATGCGTTTCGCCAGATCGTGGAGGCCTCGCGCCGCGTCGCTGCGTCAGTCGATGTCGGTACGCTGACGGTGAGCGTCACGCCGTTCTTTGCGTCGGCCTGGCTGGTGCCGCGCATGGCGTCGTTTCAGGGCGCGCATCCCGAGATCGATCTGCAGATCGTCACCAGCAACACGCTGGTCGATTTCTCGCGCAGCGGCATCGACGTCGCGGTGCGCCACGGCCTCGGCCGCTATCCGGGGCTGCGCAGCGACCGCGTCGTCACGGTCGAGATGGTGGCGGTCACCTCGCCGTCGCTGGTTGCGCGTCTCGGGCGGCCGACATCCCCTGGCGAGCTTGCGGGCTGGCCGCAGGTGCATGATGCCGATCGCAAGGGGTGGAGCCTGTGGTTTCAGGCCAATGGCATCACGGAGGTGCGCACGCCGCGCGGCCCTTCGTTTGACGACAGCGGTCTGCTTCTGAAAGCCGTGCTGACCGGGCAGGGCGCGGGCTTGCTGCCGGCGGCGATGGTCGCAAACGAGATCGAGAGCGGCGAGCTGATCCAGCTGCTCGCGACCGCGCATCTGGAGGAGTTCGCCTACTATCTCGTCTGCCCTGACAACCGGCAGGGGCTTCCGAAGATCGCGGCGTTCAGGGAATGGATCCTGGGGCCGGTGGCGCAGTCATCGCCTGCGGAGCGTTAGCTATCTCGCCGTGCATGCGGGCGACGCACTGATGCTGCTGGCAGCGATCGTCTACGCGTTGTACGGCTTACTGCTCAAGCGCTGGAATTTGCCGATTAGCGGATGGCAATCCACCTACATGCAGGCGCTGTGTGCGCTGGCCGTGATGTTTCCCGCGTTCCTCGCGACGCCTGCGCCGCTGCGCCAGGTCAACGCCGAAACCTTGCCGCTGATCGTCTATGCCGGTGCTGACGGCCGCAGTCGCCATCGTGATGCTGGGCGAGCCGGTCAGGCCATTCGATGTCATCGGCGGCGGCCTCGCACTGCTCGGCGTCGCCTGCGCGCAGGCCTTTCCGTGGCCGCTGAAGACCGCGCACGATGCGCGATAAGTCGCAAGCCACAGATTGGCGATCTCGCTGTTTTGATCGCATGTGAGAGGCTAAGGTAGAATAGAGCGCTACGGTCGGAGATCACTTGTTCGGTGAAACGGAGTGCTTGCGATGCGTGTTGCCTTGCGTATTTCCTTGGCTTTGACGTTGCCCCTTTTGGTCCCGTGGAGTGCGGTTGCCGACGCCGCAACGGCGCATCACCGTCGCGCGCGACAGCACCTTATCATGCGCCCAAGTGAGCCGGTCGTCCCCCCGGACCGGTACGTATATCCCGGCTTCGGCCCGATCCCGCCGGGCGAAAACCGAAACCTCGATCCATCCACCCGTGGCGGTGGCTGACGTCGGCAGCGCCGCACTGGGCCGCAGCCGCGTGCCTGAGTGACGCGCCTCACGTCACCTTCTCGGCCGTTCTGCGAGAGTTGCGGCCAAGGCGATGCAATGGTGCGTCGGCCCAGATGTCGAGGAGGGTAAATCATGCGTTCAATTTCACTGAGCTTCGCCGTCGCCACCGCGATTGCTCTGTTCACGTTCGGTCAGTCGGCGTCTGCCGCCCCGATCGGGGCAGTCGTGAAGGCGTGCGACAGAACGGCAGGCTGCAACTACACCCTGAACAAGGCCGGAGACCTGTCGGGGTGCTCGAAGAAGGCCTGCTTCTACTGCCCCAACGACGGCAAGCGGCAGTGCTTCGGGATTCAGTAAGATGGCAGGGGCCTGCTTCTGGCGGGCCCCTTGCTCCTGAGCCTCGGTACTGATTTCCACGCTATGCCGCGTCGGTGACCAACTTGTGCAGGGATTTCTCGGTGACACGCTTTTCGAGTGTGGCGATGGTGCCCTTGAGATTGGCGTACCGCTCATTGAGCGACCTTGCCAAAATCGGATACCTTGCGTCCGATCGGTCATAAATTCCCGCGCGCTCTTCTTCGCTCGCGATGTCGGCTTCGATCTGCTGGCAAGCCAGGACAAGATCGGACAGCATCTTGCTGATCGTTGGCTCTCGACCGGTGCGTTCGCGAGCTGTCTCAAAACGATGATGCAGGTTCATTTGCGTGCTCCGAATGTCTGAGTTCGGCACACCGAGAACAGCTGGCGCCGAACTATTCACGGATACGTCGCAAGTTGCCTGCCAGTCGCGGGGTCGTAAGAATACGGCCGAGGCGGCCTGGCGCGGGGCACGCCACCGGGGGCGACAGTCGGATGGCCTCGCAGACTAGAGCGTTTTCGAGCGAAGTGGACACCGGTTCGCGTGTTAGTCTCGCCGCCACGCCGGAATGCAGGCACTCAGCGTGACGCGCTTGTAGTCTCGAGCTGCGTCCTGATCGCCAGCTTGTTCAGCAAACTTGACCGCTGCTTCGATGTCTTGAGCGGCTGACGCGCTATCGCAAAACAGGCTGTGAATTTCAGCCCGGTATCGATATGCCCTGTAGTTCATCGGGTTGTACGAAAGTGCCAGGTTGTAGTTGTTTTGCTCCTCGGTGGCGCCGCGGCGCGCTTCATCCGACTGACTGTTGAAGTTGGTCAGGCGATTGAGCGTCTGGAGTGTCCCGAGTTCCATGTAACGCAGAGACATCGCGCCAAGACTTGCAGGAAGTGCCTCGCTCGATGCAGCAGGTTGCTTCACCGCGGTGTTGGCGCGTTCAATTTCGATCTTCTTGTACTTTATGGCGTTGCCGTAGTCGCGCAAGCTTTGGAACGTGATCGATATTTCGCTATTAATTGGCGCAAGATAGGCGGTCGAGAGGCGTCGATCGCTCAGCAGGCTGAGGCATGCCCGTATCTTTGCCTGCGGCGGCAAGACATCGCGACATTCCTTGTCAACCACACGCCACTCGTCTCGCGAATGCATCGTTGGCGGCGTCTGCGCAGCAGGCAGAACGACAGCTAGTGCGAAGCAGATCGCTAACCTGAGACCGCGGCTTGGGCCATTCATTTCATTTCTTCGCCTTCAGCCTGATCTCGACCAACCAGCGGATCGTTCATGATCATTTGATGCCAAATAATCAGGCCGAGGGGAAGCTGACACGCAGCATAGATGGACACAAAAGTAGGGCCGTTCGTGACTGGGAAAGACCGAACGGCCCCAGCCGGCCCGTAGTACCAAAATGGAAGAAAGGGGCCGGCGTTCCAGCTACGGCGTTGCCGGGCAAATGGTTTCGCCGGCCAATTGAGGTCGCATCCGTCCGCTCCCTTCGAGAAGCTGATCAGATCACTTTTGCTTCCTTGGTGATGGCGGAAATCGAAGATCCCGATTTTCGAACGATTGAAGCAAACTGTTGATCAGAGACCTTCAGGCGCTTCCTCAATATCTTGACCTGAACCTTGTCTCGTAAATCCAGCGAGTTCCGAAAATAGGCTTGCCTGCGCTTGTTCATGGGAATTTGGCTCGCAAAGGAAATGTTGCTCGCGATGTTGCGGCATTGCGTCGACATCGATTGGTCGACGATGGAACCGGTTGCTCTCTCGCGCATGCCGTCGCCGGCTACGCAACGCCGGGCCAAGGCCAACGTTCCTTCAAGGATGCGGCCCCTTGCTATGAGCGCGCAGGGTCGGTTTGACGACAGGTCGTCAAGACAAACGCTGCCTTGCTACATTGCCAATCGCTGCCAAGCGCAGCGCTCGAGACGGGCCGTGGGGCGGCAGCGATCGCCAGCACAACAACAATGCAAGCCAGCGAAGTTGCGATAACGAGCCTGCCGGCTTTGGATGAGAAACGCTGCCGTAACCAGGGAGCCAAATCGGCTGATCGGCGAAGCTGGGCGTTACGCAAAACCTGGTCGATATCCTGGAATTGAATGCCACTGTCCTGCTGCATGGCTTTGCTCCGGAAATATTCAGGTGATGAAAAACTCGGGGGATGCTGCGCGCGGTTTGTTTCGCGTTCGCTTCAACGCACCGGAAATGATGTTTCGTTCACGCGGAGGTGACGACCGGTTCAGGCCAAAGGCGGCTTGTGCGGCCGCTCGTCCGCTGAACAGCGATTTTCCAGAAATTTCAATGATGTCAATGAGACTGGCGGAGACGGAGGGATTCGAACCCTCGATAGGCCTTTACAAGCCTATAACGGTTTAGCAAACCGCCGCCTTCAGCCACTCGGCCACGTCTCCAATGGCGCCGATATGCCCGAGAGGGCGCTAAGCCGCAAGCGGCAGATTCAGTTTGCGGCAAGGTGATTTGGTGGCAGCTCCGCCGCCGGCGGCCCGGGAGCGCGCGCTGAGCCTTTATATTGCGCGCCGATTCCGGTGCGATGGCTCGGGTGAGTGCAGGAAATGCAAGCTATAACAATAAGTTAGATCGAGGTCGGCGCAGAGCTAGCCGTGGCCCCTCGCAAGGCTGTTGAAAACCGGCCGCGCCGGCTCATTCCACGCTGGCGCCGCGGCGCAGGTCGGCGTCGATCTGCAATCTGGTGCCGCCGCCGAAGCGGGCGCGGTAGACCTGCAGGTTCTCCATGATCCGCTGGACGTAGTTCCGCGTCTCCGAGAACGGAATCAGCTCGACCCAGTCGACTGCATCGACCTTGGGGTCGCGCGGATCGCCGTAGCGCTCGATCCACTTCTTCACGCTGCCGCGGCCGGCATTGTAGGCGGCGAAGGTCAGGATGTAGGAGCCGCGATAGTCCTCGAGCAGGCCGCCGAGTTCGGCCGCGCCGAGCGTCGCGTTGTAGACCGGGTCGGTCTTCATCCGGTTGAGATCGAAGCCGACGCCGGCGCGCTTGCAGACATAGCGTCCGGCGTCCGGCGTCACCTGCATCAGGCCGTAGGCCTGGGCCGGCGAAACCACCGCCGGATTGAACGCGCTCTCCTGGCGCGCAATCGCGTAGACGACGCTCTGCTCGACCTCCGGTCCGACCTGGCGGAACGAGGGAATGCCGTTGACCGGGTAGGCGTAGTGATCGAACGGCAGCCCGCGATTGAGCGCGGCCTTGCCCATCAGCAGCATGCCACGTGCATCGCCATGGCGCGCGGTGAGCTCGCCGAGGCCGGCCAGCGCTTCCGGATCGCCATTGTCGCCCATGTCGCCGAAGATCGGGATCGCAAGCTCGCGCGCGTCGATTTCGTAGAGCAGCCCGACCGCGCGCACGATTTCCAGCCGATCGGCGCCGCGGCCGCGCGGCGCGCTGTTCAATTCGATCTGCGGCAGGCCGAGCTTGGCGCGCGCGAGCTGGCCGTAATAGCTGGTCGACTGCTCGG
>NZ_JACMYP010000211.1 GCF_020889705.1 Bradyrhizobium altum
CGTCTCGAAGGGGCGACGGCCACCAGCCGGGCCGTTCATCCTTCGAGACGCGCTACGCGCTCCTCAGGATGACGGGGATGGAGCGGCGCGCCCCCTGGGTGACATCTGGGCATGCTGCATAATTCCGCGCCATTGCGCGGGACGGTTCCTGCGTTGCCTCTCCAACTCATTGTATTGGCAAGGATTTAATGCCGTCCGCGGGCGCCTCCGGTTGGCATGGCCATTGCTTTTAGATGCATCAGTCAATGACGACTGCCGTCCTCCGGATTGCCGAAGCCAATGCAGGCCGAGGTGAGGGGATCAAGGCGCCCCGCCGGGGCGCCGCGAGCAATCGTCGTACCCCCAACTCCCCCGGACGGACGAGCAATTCAATCAACCGCGTCGCTTCCGGCAGGCAACCGGCGCGGCCGAATTGCGCAAGGGGAATTTACGAATGGCTTATCTCGCACCGTCCGAATTCGTCGCCAAGATGGTGGACGCCGGCGAATCCAAGATCTTCATGTCGACGCGCGACACCGTGATCCGCGCCTACATGGCCGGTGCGATCCTCGCGCTGGCGGCCTGGTTTGCCGTGACGATCAACGTCAACACGGGCCAGCCGCTCGTCGGCGCATTGCTGTTTCCGGTCGGCTTCGTGATGCTCTATCTGCTGGGCTTCGACCTGCTGACGGGCGTGTTCGTCCTGTCACCGCTCGCGCTGCTCGACAAGCGCCCCGGCGTCACGCTCGGCGGCGTGCTGCGCAACTGGGGCCTCGTCTTCGTCGGCAACTTTGCCGGCGCGCTCACGGTGGCGTTCATGATGGCGTTCGTGACGACGTTCGGCTTCACGCAGGAGCCCGACAAGGTCGGCATGACCATCGGAAACGTCGGCGAGGCACGAACTCTGGGTTATGCAGCGCACGGCGCGGCGGGCATGGCCACTCTGTTCATCCGCGGCATGCTCTGCAACTGGATGGTTTCCACCGGCGTCGTCGGCGCCATGATCTCGACGACCGTGCCTGGCAAGGTCATCGCGATGTGGATGCCGATCCTGGTGTTCTTCTACATGGTGTTCGAGCATTCGGTGGTGAACATGTTCCTGTTCCCGTCGGGACTGATGCTCCATGCCAAGTTTTCGATTATGGACTACCTGATCTGGAATGAAATCCCGACCGTGCTCGGCAACCTCGCCGGCGGCCTCGCCTTCACCGGGCTCACGCTCTACACGACGCATGTGAAGACGGCGCCGAAGCGCCAGCGCCTCGCGGCTTGATCCTGGCCGGCTTATGGGGCTCTCCTGTCACGGAGGGCCCCATTCGCATTGGGACGGTCGATGCCGCGCGCGCTGACAATATCGGTCGGGCAATTCTCTGATCAGGGCCGCAAGGACACCAATCAGGATTTCCACGGCGTGCTGATCCCCGACGAGCCGCTGCTCGGCTTGAAGGGCGTCGCCGTCGTGCTTGCCGATGGCATCTCCTCGAGCAGCGTCAGCCGCATCGCCGCGGAGTCCGCGGTCAAGAGCTTCCTGACCGATTACTACTGCACCTCGGAATCCTGGTCGGTGAAGACCTCGGCGCAGCGGGTGCTGGAGGCGACCAATTCCTGGCTGCACGCGCAGACGAGGCGCAGCCAGAACCCCTACGACAAGGACAAGGGTTACGTCTGCACACTCAGCGCCGTGGTGATCCGTTCGACCACGGCGCATCTGTTCCATGTCGGCGACAGCCGGATCTACCGCGTCGCGGGCAACAGCCTCGAACAATTGACCAACGACCACCGCGTCGTGCTGTCGTCGCAACAGAGCTATCTCGGCCGCGCGCTCGGCGTGAACCCGCAGCTCGAGATCGACTACCAGAATCTCCAGCTGGAGCGGGGCGACACCTTCCTGCTGGTGACCGACGGCATCTACGAGCACGTCCCCGCGCGGCAGCTGGCGAGGACCATCAGGAATGGCGCGGCCGATCTCGATGCTGCCGCGAAGTCGATCGTCGAGCAGGCCTATGAGAACGGCAGCCCGGACAATCTCACCGCGCAGATCATCCGGATCGACGAACTGCCGGACGGCGACGCCAGCGAGGTGTTCGGCCAGCCCACCGAGCTGCCGCTGCCGCCGTTGCTCGATGCAAGGATGCTGTTCGACGGCTACTGCATCGTCCGCGAGCTGCATGCATCGCACCGCAGCCACATCTATCTCGCGATCGACGAGGAGAGCGGCACCACGGTCACGATCAAGATCCCCTCGATCGACCTGCGCGACGATGGCGCCTATCTGAAGCGCTTCATGCTGGAGGAGTGGGTCGCCCGGCGGATCGACAGCCCGCATGTGCTGAAGCCGTTTCTGCCGCAGCGCAAGCGCAACTTCCTCTATGTCGCGATGGAGTATATCGACGGGCAGACCCTGACGCAGTGGATGATCGACAATCCCGATCCAGCGCTCGAGACAGTACGCGACATCACCGAGCAAATTGCAAAAGGGCTGCGCGCGTTCCACCGCAAGGAGATGCTGCACCAGGACGTCAGGCCCGACAACATCATGATCGACAGGACCGGAACGGTGAAGATCATCGATTTCGGTTCGACGCGGATCTCGGGCGTTGCCGATGCGGCGCCGGCGGGCGTCGAGGACATTCTGGGCACCCAGCAATACACCGCGCCGGAGTATTTCCTGGGCGAGGGCGGCACCGCGCGTTCCGACCTGTTCTCGCTCGGCGTCGTGACCTATCAGATGCTGACGGGCCGCTTGCCCTACGGCGCGCAGATCGCGCGCGCCCGCACCCGATCCGGCTTCAACCGGCTGGTCTACCGTCCGGCTGCGCATGGCGGCCGCGAGATTCCGGCCTGGGTCGACGGCACGCTGGAGCGCGCGGTGCACGCCAATCCGCTGAAACGCTACGACACCTTCTCGGAGTTCCTGTTCGACTTGCGCAATCCCAACGCAAGATATCTGACGACGTCATCGACGCCGCTGATCGAGCGCAACCCGGTGCTGTTCTGGAAGTCGACCACGCTGCTGCTGGCGCTTGTCGTGGTGGTGCTGCTCGCCTACGGCGCGCATCATTTGCGGTAGGGATATCCAGTTCGATAGCAGGCCCGCAGGCCTATCCCCGTCATACTGAGGTGCGAGCGAAGCGAGCCTCGAAGGATGTACGGCCGCACTGTGGCCGATTCATCCTTCGAGACGCGCTACGCGCTCCTCAGGATGACGGGGATAGATACGGCGATGTCTCGCTAATGCGTCGCGCCGGCGGCAATCGGATCGAGGCCGCTCTTCACCAGCGCGTCGCGCGCGTCCGGCGAGGCGAGGAAGCTGATCAGCGCCTTGCCGGCGTCGGGCTCCTTCGCGGCGGTCGCGATGCCGGCGGAGAACACCGTGATCTTCTGCAACGGTTCCGGCAGGGGACCTATGATGTCGATGCCGGCAACCGGCTTCAGCTCGGAGATCTGCTGCAAGCCGATCTCGGCCTCGCCCCTGGCCACGATCTCGCCGACCGGGGTTGCCGGGATCATCCGCGCCTTGTCCTTCATCTGATCGGCGATGCCGAGTTTGCCGAACATCTCGGTCGAGACATAGACGCCGCTGGCGCTGTCGGAGTAGGCGACCGATTTTGCGGCCAGCAGCGCCTGCTTGACGGTGTCGGCCGAACCGATGTCCGGCCTCGGTGCGCCTAATTTCACCGCGATGCCGATCGGCGACTTCACGAGGTCGACGCGACTGTCGGCCACCACCTTGCCCTGCTTGATGAGGTCCCCCAGCGCATAGCCGACCATGATCAGCACGTCGGCCGGCTCACCGCGCTCCAGCCGCATCGGAATGGCGTTGGTCGTGGTGCCCATCGACGGTCCGAAGGCGGTCACCACCTTGTGCCCGGTCTTGCGCTCGAATTCCGGCACCAGCGCCTTGTAGGCCGCCGTCAGCCCGCCCGAGATCATGACATGGACTTCGGCGGCGGATGCGGCTGATGTGAGCGCGAGGGCGCCGATGACGGCGAGCGTGAGGGCGCGGAAGGTGGCGCGCATGGAGTTTCTCCCTGGACGATTCTTGGGAAACAGGTCGTCGTGGCCGGGAGACTACTGCGCGAGGGGAGGTGTGGCTAGGGTTGTGCCGCCGTCATTGCGAGCGAAGCGAAGCAATCCATTGCTCCACATATGCGGACCGATGGATTGCTTCGTCGCTTCGCTCCTCGCAATGACGAGGGAGGAGCGCTCTCACGAATTCACATGCACGAAATCGCGCAGCAGCGGGTAGATCTCGTTGTTCCAGCGCTTGCCGGAAAACACGCCGTAATGGCCGACGCCGGCCTGCATGTGGTGCACCTTGCGATAGGTGCGCACGCCGGTGCAGAGGTCCTGGGCGGCGAGCGTCTGCCCGATCGAGCAGATGTCGTCCTTCTCGCCTTCCACCGTCATCAGGCCCATGCGCCGGATCGCCGCCGGGTTCACCGGGCGGCCGCGATGCATCAGCATGCCCTGCGGCAACAGATGTTCCTGGAACACGTCGCGCACCGTCTCGATATAGAATTCCGCCGGCAGATCCATCACCGCGAAATACTCGTCGTAGAAGGTCTTGATCACCTCGGCCTCGGCGGTCTCGCCTTTGGCGAGATGGTCGGCGAGATCGATGTGCTGCTTGATGTGGCGCTCGAGGTTCATCGAGACGAACGCGGTGAGCTGCACGAAGCCGGGATAGACCTGACGCAGCGCGCCCTTGCACTGCATCGGCACGTAGTTGATCAGATTGTCCTCGAACCATTTGATCGGCTTGCTCTTGGCGAATTCGTTCACCTTGGTCGGCAGGATCCTCGTGTCGATCGGCCCGGCCATCAGGGTCAGCGACGCCGGCCGCGCCGGATGATTGTCTTCGGACATCACCGCGGCAGCCGCCAGCGCTGAGACCGAGGGCTGGCAGATCGCCACCATATGCGAGCGCGGGCCGAGCTGACCGAGGAAGTCGATCAGATGGTCGGTGTAGTCCTCGAGCCCGAAGCGGCCCTCCTGGCGCGGAATGTCGCGCGGGTTGTGCCAGTCGGTGATGTAGACGTCGTGGTCCTGCAGCAGCGTCTTCACGGTGCCGCGAAGCAGCGTGGCAAAATGGCCGGACATCGGCGCCACCAGCAAGAGCCGCGGCTGCTCCGGTCCGTCCACCTTCCTGAAATGCAGCAGCGAGCCGAACGGCGTCGCGTAGGCGACCTCCTCGGTCACTTGGTATTCCCGGTTGCCGGCGGACACGCTGCCGATGGCGTAGTCGGGACGGGCGTAGGTCAGGGTGGAGCGCGAGATCAGCTCGAGCGCCGCCGCGAGCCGGCCGTACACCCGGTCGGCGGCGCCCTGCGGCACCAGATTGAGGTATTTCAGCGCCGCTGCAGCCCCGGTCCGCCATGGCGCCGTGAGGTCCATGTGGTTCTGATAGGCTTGGTACATCATTGACATCATACGCATCCGCCCCTGGCCCGGCTGGATATGCAATATCGACGCCAGAGAGGGGGCGGGCTGCCCGGCAAATTGGCACGTGGCTTGCTGCAAAAATGAACGGCTTCGGGGCGCGGCGGTTGGACCGGCGCGCGGTCACCGGGGGGCTAAGGACGCGTTCAGGCGTGAGGATCCGATATGGCGAAAGCGACACTCACCATCAGCAGCAAGAATTATTCGTCCTGGTCGCTGCGCGGCTGGCTGCTGGTGAAATTCGCCGGGCTGGAATTCGAGGAGGTGGTCACCGCGCCCGATGACGCCTCGGCGCGGGCCGAACTGCTGCTGCTGTCGTCATCGATCCTGGTGCCCTGCCTGCGCCACGAGGGCGCGACCGTCTGGGATACGCTGGCGATCGGCGAGTATCTTAACGAGGTCGTGCCACACGCCGGGCTGCTGCCGGACGACCGGATCCAGCGCGCGCATTGCCGCTCGATCTCGGGCGAAATCCATTCCGGCTTCACCACGCTGCGGTCCTCGCTGCCGGTCAATCTCAAGGGGCATTTTCCCGGCTTCAAGATCTGGTCGCGCGCGCAGGCCGATATCGACCGTGTCTGCACCATCTGGTGCGATTGCCTCGGCAAGTCAGGCGGACCGTTCCTGTTCGGCGAACGCCGCACCATGGCGGACGCGATGTATGCCCCCGTCGTGACCCGCTTCATGACCTATGACGTCAAGCTCGACCCCGTTCTTGCGGCGTATGCCGGCACCATCATGGCGATGCCCGAGATGCAGGAATGGATCGAGGCGGCGAAGGCCGAGCCTGCCGACGTCGAGGAGCTCGAGGTCGAATATTAGGCAGCGTGCGCCGGGCCTGCCGGCGCCGGCGGCCCAAGCTCCGGGCAGGCCTTGCTCAATGGACGTGCCGTCGGCGTCGGGCATCGGCGCCGCGCGGAGATCGGGCGCAGCACGCGCCGAACGCAAATTCAGGCTTTGCTCCAAGTGCTTCCGCTGCGACGGCGGCGCATGGCGAGACCGATCGCCGCAGCACAACCGGGCTGGCAAGGATTTCGCATAGCAACAAGCGAGCTGTGACCGCGACGATGCGACGCTGCCGAAAATTTGGACGCTGAGCCGGCGCCGCGATCTCGCGAACCGTGGAGGCTTAAATGAACCAGCACGCCGCCGTCAGCAAATTCTCCCACGTCAAACCCGGTGACACCGAGTTCAAGGGCGGAGGTCTGCGCGACTTCTTCCTGTATCGCGATCTCGGCATCGCCGATGCCACCGGCGGGCAGGTGATCTGCCATCTGGTCAAGGCCAATCCCGACCTGCCGCCGGAAGAGGGCACCGGCTGGCACAAGCATCTGTGCGATTTTCAGATCGTCATCATGACCAAGGGCTGGGCGCGCTTCATGTACGAAGACAAGGAGACGCTGGTCGAGGCCGGCGACGTGATCCATCAGCGGCCCGGCATCACCCACTATCTGTTCGATTACTCGAAGGACATGGAATACCTCGAGATCGTCAGCCCCGCCGATTTCAAGACCGTGGATGTGCCGCCTGCGACCGAGACCGTGCCGCCGGTGACGCCGTGGAAATGATCGCGAGGAGGGACCGCAAATGTCGTCCGCGGAGGAATTAACCTTTGTCGTCGGCCGCTGGCTGCGGCCGATCGTCATGCTTCTGTATGTGGTGCGCTGCCTCGGGCTGATGACCACATCTAGCCGTGAACAACGGAGTACGTTGCCCAATCAGTGATTCGGACGCGGTTCGTTCCACCCGCGTTCCAAATCTTAAAACGCCTCGCGTGCGCGTCGCGTTTTGAAACAGCGCGCGCCAATGCGCGCGTCAGGCCATGCCCGCCTGCTTCACGCGCGGCATGCGCCAGGCGATGACGTTGACCTCCAGCGCGCCGCCGGTCGTGTCGTTGCGCCACTGGCCGTCGATGAATCGGCAGGCGAACGGCAGCTGATACGTTCCGCTGTGATCCTCACAAAGCACTTCCACGCGTTGTTCCGGCGAAGGTTCGCCATTGCCGTCGAATTGCGCCAGCCGTTTTTCGCGCGTAGCCATACGATCTGTCTCCACTGCCCAAGGTCGAGCCAAAAGGGGTCGAACCAAACTAGTTCCGAAGGCCCCCGTCCCCACGAGTAGTCCCGGTAATGGGTCAAGCACACCGCTCGAATGCGGTTTCAGTGTGGTATGTCTGCCTGGCTTTCAGCGTCGCGAGCACAAAACTGTGAATGACGCATGTGATTGGGGATGTCGATGATCGCGCGTTTCGTTGTTGCCTTGCTCGTGCCGCTTGCACTCGGCTTCGTCGGAACCGCGCATGCGCAGGACGTTCCCGGCATCGAGATCTGCACCGTCGAGAAGACGATGGAGCGGCGCACCAGCTGCCTGCAGAGCAATGTCGATTTCCTGCAGAAGACGATCGGCAAGCTCACATCGGATCACCAGCAGAAGCTCGACGCCGCCAACCGGCAGATCGAAAGCCTGAAGGGTTCGGTCGCGACCTTGCAGAAACTCGTCACTGATCTGCAGGCGGCGCAGGTCAAGCTGACCGAGGATCTGAAGAAGAAAGCCGACGCGCCGCCGGCGAAGGATGCGACGCCTTCTGCGAAGGACGGGACGAAGTAGCTTCGTCATTGCGAGCGAAGCGAAGCAATCCATCCCACCGCGCATGCGGAGCGATGGATTGCTTCGTCGCTTCAGCGCAAAATTGCTTTGCAATTTTGTCGCGAGCTCCTCGCAATGACGGATCGGGCGAAGTCGCGCCCTCACGCCACCCGATACGTCTCCATCACATCGCGATCCGGCTCGTAGCCGAGCCCGGGGCCCTGCGGCACGGCGACATGGCCACGGGCGTCGACGTCGATGCGGTCGCCCCACAGGCAGGCGGGGCGCTTCATGAAGAACACCTCGATCAAGCCTTCGTCGCGGATCGCCATCAGATGCAGCGTGGCGAGGAAGCCCGGTCCGAAATAGGGCGAATGCGGAATCACCTGGACGCCGAACTCGTCGGCGAGCACGGCTACGCGCAGGAATTCGGTGACGCCGCCGACCTTGATCACCGACGGCTGCGCGTGGCTGACCGCGCCCGCGGTCATCATCTGGCGGAATTGATGCACGGTGCAGGCATTCTCGCCGGCCGCGATATCGAGCCGGCCTTCTCTCCGCACTTCCGCGAGCGTTGCAAAATCCTCCGGCGGCCAGACCGGCTCCTCCAGGAACATCGGCGCGGCCTGCTTGCAGTCGCGGGCGAACTGGATCGCCGCCGGTCCATCCAGCGGGCAATTCATGTCGACCATCAGCGGCACGCCGGGGCCGATCGCTTCGCGCGCCGCAGCAACGGCCGGCACGGTGGTCTCGTGCAGCTTGATTGCGGCGTAACCGAGCTTGATCGCCTTCTTGCATTCGGCGGCGATGTGCATCGGATTGCCGATCCGCATCAGGCTGGCATAGGCCGGAATCGTGCTGCGCTTGGCGCCGCCGATCAATTGATGCAGCGGCACGCCCTTCACCTTGCCGGCGAGATCCCACAGCGCGATGTCGAGTGCCGAGATCGCAAACATCGTGATGCCGTAGCGGCCGAACAGATGCAGATTGCGCTGGATCTGCTCCATCGCGGCGGGGATGCTGGCCGCATCGGGCACCTCGAGGCCGCGGGCCTGCGGCGCGATCATCTCGGCCACCGCCGCGCAACTCGTCTTCGGGCAGACATAGGCGAAGGCATCGCCCCAGCCGGTCAGGCCTGCATCGGTCGAAACCTCGACCAGCACCATGTCGAGCGCCGAGATCGCGGAGGCGCCCTGGCGGAAGCTCGCGGGGCCTGCGTCATAGGGAATGCGGATGTGGTGGGCGCGGACGTCGGTGATTTTCATTGTTGTTGTCCTTCCGATCGTAGGATGTAGCTGGATGTCCCTGGAGCTCGTGAGGGGCGGACGCGGCAGCCTGGACGGTGTTGCTTCGGCTCGTCTGGGTTCCAGCCATCGCAGCTCTTGCTTGTGGCAAGTCTTGTTTGTGGCAAGTGTTGCTCGTGACAAGTCTTGCTCGTGACAAGTCTTGCTCGTGAATCGTGTCGAAGACGTGGATGCCCGGCGTGGCGCCGGGCATCGCCAACTCCGAAGCTGTGGAGAAGGCCGCTACGAGCTCTTCTCGCCGCTCATGACGGGGCCGAACCGCTCCCAGCTCTCGCCCTTGAAGCGCATCATCTGCAACTGCTCGATCGGTGCATAGTCGTCTGGTCCGGTCTTGATCTTGGTGCCGGGCAGATAGATGCCGATCTCGAAGTTGAGGCTGGCCGCCTGCTTCATCAGGTTCTCGCGGGTGAGGTTGTCGCCGCATTGCCGCAACACTTGCTCCAGCCCCTTGGCGACGCCGTAACCGAACACGGTCGAGGCGTCGTTCTGGTCGCCCTCAGGATACCACTTGGTCATGAAGGCGCGCCACTCGTTCATGGCCGGATCGTTCTTCCACTCGTGATCCGCGGGATCCTTCAGATACTGGGTCGACAGGATGTCCTGGCTCGCCTCATAGCCGGCCGGCTTCATCACGCCGCCGATCGAGACGGAGACGTTGGTCAGGAACTGGACCGGATGCCAATCGAGCTCGGCAGCCTTCTTGATCGCCTGCGCCGCGAATTTCGGCGTCGCGATGTTGATGAAGATGTCGGGGTTGGCGCCCTTGATCTGCACGATCTGCGAATCCACCGTCGGCGACGTGGTCTCGTAGGAGGATTCGACGACGATTAGCTTCTTGGCCGCATCGCCGAGCCCGTCATGCAAGCCGATCAGATAGTCCTTGCCGAAATCGTCGTTCTGGTAGAGCACGCCGATGGTCTTGCCGGGATATTTCTGCAGGATGTACTTCGCATAGATGCGCGCCTCGACCTGGTAGCTCGGCTGCCAGCCCATGGTCCACGGAAAATTCTTCGGATCGTTCCACTTGGCGGCGCCGGTGGAGACGAACAGCTGCGGCACCTTCTTGGCGTTCATGTATTTCTGGATCGCGGTGTTGCCCGGCCTGCCCAGCGGATTGAAGATCAGGAGCACCTCGTCGCTCTCGACCAGCTTGCGGGCCTGCTCGACCATCTTCGGCGGGCTGTAGCCGTCGTCGTAGGAGACGAAGTTGATCTTGCGGCCATTGATGCCGCCCTCGCTGTTGACCTTGTTGAAATAGGCCGCTTCCGTCTTGCCGATCGTGGCGTAGGCGGATGCTGGACCCGAATAGGGCATGATGTTGCCGACCTTGATCTCGGTGTCGGTCGCACCCGGATCGTATTTCTTCTGGGCGTTGGCTGCGCTGGCGACGGCGATCGTCAAAAGCCCCGCAAGCGCCGCAGACTTGACGCAGTTGACATAGCTCAGGCGGTGGTGGTGCATCATTGTCCTCCCTGACATGCTGGCCGCGGCTCGTGCAGTCTTGATTTTCGGGCAGCTTGGTGAGCCGTCGGATCGATGCAACTGCGAGTATGCACGATTGCAGCGGTGTTGCCAGCGACGGCTTTGCGGTAAAATTTCGCAGAGCGGAACCACAGTTTCGCCGCCGCGCAGCAAGGACTGTCAAACGCCGCGCGCCGCAGCCATGCATGATGCCCGAGCTTTGCAGGAAGGCCGTCGTCCATGAATCCAGCCCAGAAGGCGCTCTGGTATATCGAAAGCCACCTGCGCACGTCGCTGACGCTCGATGATATTGCGGTCGTTGCCGGGGTCTCGCGCTTCCATCTGGTGCGGGCGTTCGCGGAGGCGACCGGGTTTTCGGTGATGCGCTACGTGCGGGCGCGCCGCCTCAGCGAGGCCGCGCGCGAGCTCGCGGCCGGTGCGCCCGACATTCTCACGCTCGCGCTGGATGCGGATTACGGCTCCCACGAGGCATTCACCCGCGCGTTTCGCGACCATTTCGGCGTCACGCCGGAGACGGTGCGCGCAACGACGTGCCTGTCCAAGCTCAAGCTCCAGGAGCCGATCACCATGATCTCGACCGCTCTCGATCACATCGATCCGCCGCGTATCGCGACCGGCAAGGCCTTTCTCGTTGCCGGCGTCGGCGAGCGCTACAACCACGCCAATGACAGCACGGCCGGCATTCCGAACCAGTGGCATGGCTTCCACCAGCAATGCGCGCATATTCCCCGCCAGGTCGGTGACGTTGCCTATGGTGTCTGCTGCAACGGCGACGATGCCGGCAATTTCGACTACATCGCAGGTGTCGAGGTCGCCGATTTCTCCGACCTGCCGCGCGAGTTCGCGCGCGTCCGGATTCCGGCGCAGAAATATGTGGTGTTCACCCACGCCGACCACATCTCGACCATCCGCCGCACCGTCAACACGATCTGGAATCGCTGGCTGCCGCAATCCGGCATGAAGGTCGCCGACGCGCCGAACTTCGAGCGCTACGACGAGAAGTTCGACAAGAACAGCGGTAACGGCGGGCTCGAGATCTGGGTGCCGGTGGAGCAGTAGCGGCCGGTGTGGTGGTTGCGCGGGAGGCGAGACGTGCGGGAGACCATTCAGATGAACGTCGACAGATACGAAAGACCGGTTGCCATGAGCGATCCGGGGCGTCACGCGCCTCTATTCGACGACCTGCCGCGGGGCGCCGGCGCGCTTGCGGCGACTGTGCAGGGTCTGCTGATCCATCAGCACATCGCTCCGGCCTACGGGGTTACGCTCGGCGGCGACCGGCAAGCGCAATCACAGGTCCGTGCCGTCGAGAACATGCTGGATGAAATGGTGGCGCGCGACGCGCGGCCGCTTGCCGTGGCGCGGGCCGTCAACGAGCGGCAGGTCGGCGTCTGCAGGCACTTCACGCTGCTTCATGTGGCGATGTTGCGCACGCAGGGCATTCCGGCGCGTGCCCGTTGCGGGTTCGGCGCCTATTTCGAAGCGGGCAAATACCTCGACCATTGGGTGACAGAGTACTGGAACGAAGACAGGAAATGCTGGGTATTGTTCGATTCCCAGATCGACGATCGGCAGCGTGAGCTGTTCGGGATCGGGTTCGATGCGGCGGATGTACCGCGGGACCAGTTCCTGGTCGCAGGCGATGCCTGGTCGCTCTGCCGCGCCGGGAGCCGTGATCCCTGCGCCTTCGGCATCCTCGACATGTACGGACTTTGGTTCATTGCAGGCAATCTTGTCCGCGACATCTGCGCGCTGAACAATCGCGAGATGCTGCCGTGGGACGTTTGGGGCGCCATGCGCATGCAGGACAGCGAACTGGATCTGGCGTTTTTCGACCGGCTGGCAATCGTCAGTCGTGAGCCCGATGCTCACGTCGATGAACTCGATGCGCTTGATCGCGATGAGCGGGTGCGCATTCCCGGAGCCGTGTTCAACGCCGTGCTCGACTGCGTGCAGCAGCTGTAGCCGAAGGTCGCGGGCGGGCCGGACTTCGAGCGCTATGACGAGAAGTTCGACAAGAACAGCGGTAACAGCGAGCTTGAGATCTGGGTGCTGGTCGAAGGGTAGGGCAATTCCTCCGAGCATGGAACGGTTGCAATTCGAGCGACCCCAGCAGCCTTTGGGGGCCTGATGCGGCGGCTGCTGGGGCCATCTACCGGCCCGATGCGCCGAGCCAGGTTCGCGAGGGCTCCACTTGGACCAAGGCTATGGCGGCTGTTGCGACGCGGGCCACCGAGCCAATCTTTTGGCCGCATCCATGATCTGAATATGTGAGTGGATTTTCAGCTTCCTGAGCAAGCGAACGCGCTGGACTGAAATCTGCGCTACGGTCCCACCGATCTGCGCGGCAATCTGAGCATAGCACCGCCCGAGGGCCATGCGCCTCAGGAGCTTCTTTTCGCGCGGGCTCAGGAGCAGCACGGGACGCCTTCACGACACGAACATCGCAATGCCGATAATGACGAGCGGGCTTAGCCCCATCAGAACGATGCAAACGCTCTCAAGTAGGTCATTGCTCATGACGCAACTCCTGCGTTGGAGCTGGAACCTACACCCGGTGGAACTCGGCGAGCTAGTGCACTTTGTGCCTCGGAAACCAGCCGAAACAACTGGGCTGCTGCACTGCGGACCTCCGTTCAACGCGATGGGCCGATGGATTGATCTATCTCAATCTCCATTCGAAATGCCGACCCAGCCTTGCTCGCAAGCCTGCGATACGTTCCAGGCGATCGGGAGGTGGGGCATGTATCGGCATCTTCTCA
The DNA here is from genome assembly GCF_020889705.1 of Bradyrhizobium altum. GTDB lineage: Bacteria > Pseudomonadota > Alphaproteobacteria > Rhizobiales > Xanthobacteraceae > Bradyrhizobium > Bradyrhizobium altum. The sequence continues at coordinate 13,556 of NZ_JACMYP010000211.1, forward strand.
TTCCGACAGATGGCTCGGAACTGGCGGGCTGAGATGTCGGAAGCTTCGGATTCCCTGTTCGGTAGCGTGCTGGATCCGATGGAACGGATCTCCGAAACCCTGTTCGGCCTGATCATGGCTCTCACCTTTATCTGCTCGCTCGGTATCGCAACGGGGACAAACATCAATTTCAAGACCATGCTGATCGGTGCGCTCGGCTGCAACCTTGCCTGGGGTATCGTTGACGGCGGTCTTTATCTGCTGGGCCGGATCAACAGTCGGGGAGGCAAGCTTCGAATGCTCCACGCGGTGCGGCAGGCGCCGGATTCCGAGACGGCGCGTAGCGTCATCGCTGACGCACTGCCACCGGAATTGGCGGCGTTTTTGCCTGCGCAGCAATTGGAAGCGATACGGCAGAAACTGCAACGTTTGCCCGAAACGTCCGGCGGACCGAAACTGACGAAGCGTGATTGGATCGGGGCGCTGGGTCTTTGCTTGCTGAGCTTCCTTTCGACCTTCCCGGTGGTCATCCCGTTTCTATTCCTGAGCGACGCCAGATTGGCGCTGCGCGTCTCCTACGCCGTCGCTATCATCATGCTGTTTTGCTGCGGTTACGTGTTCGGAATTCAAAGCGGGTTGCGGCCCTGGGCCGCTGGCCTTGCGATGGTGGCAGTTGGTGGTGCGCTGGTTGGCATAGCGGTGGCTCTTGGAGGATAGCGACGGTGAGGCGGCCCGGTGCTGCATTGGTTCGGCGGTTACGCGGTGCCTCATGCGCCGCGTTGGTCGGGATGTGTGCACCAGTGACCGCCGCTATCGCACAAGCCAATCCCCCAACTCCAGGCAGTGCGATCGGTCTTGGCAACCGGGGATGGTCGGCGGCCGATACCAACCGTGATACCTCGGCAAACGAACTCGAATTCAGCGCCCGCGCGGGCGTTGCATCCGACTACATCTATCGCGGGACTACGCTTTCCGATCATGGGCCCGCGGCAGGTGCCGCCTTCGAAACAAGATTTGGTGCGGTATACGCAGGAACTACCGTGGCCACCGTCAAGCTACCGACCCAGCCAGCCGCCGAGTTGACGTTTGCCGGCGGGGTCCGCCCGAAGATCGCAAACGTCGATTTCGATCTTGGCGTCACCTATTTCGCCTATCCCAGCGAACGGCTTCCCGGCGAGACGAATGGCATCAACTATTGGGAAGCGGCTATTCGCGGCGATCGTCGCATCACCGAAGACATCCATATCGCGGCCGGCTACGCCTATTCGCCTGACGTCTCGAACACCGGAGCCTGGAGCCAGTATGCCGCGGCCGGCATCGGCTGCGATGTGCCAGGCCGGCTGCTGCCGCAGCACCTGGCCGTGTCGTTCACGGCTGCTGCCGGCTATTCCTGGTTCGGCAATCAGGCCGCGCAACTCGGCGGCTTCCCGCTACCTGCCTATCTCAACTGGCAGGCGGGCGTGACCTTCACGCACAAGGCCTTCAATCTCGATCTGCGCTACTACGACACCAATCTGTCGAAGGAGAACTGCTTTGTCTTTACGGGCGATCCGAATGCGCGTTCGGGTGGCCACGTGAATCCCGTCACCAACCCTGACGGCCTGGTCTCGAATTGGTGTGGCGCGACGTTCGTTGCGAAGGCCTGGTTTGCCTTCAACTAGCTCTCGGTGGCGGCTCGCGTGTCTGCTACAGGTTACCGTGAGCCTCGGGACGCCGCGGCCGCTCGGCTCAAGCACTGGCGTCTCTGGAATACAGGATCACCCGCATGC
>NZ_JACMYP010000212.1 GCF_020889705.1 Bradyrhizobium altum
CGCCCTTCGGGGGCTCGGGCGGCGGAGCCGGCTGGGCGGCGGCCGCTGCCGCGGCGTTCTGTTGGTCGAGCTGCTCCTGCTGCGAGCCCTTGTACAATTCCTTCGGCACGCCCTGCTCGAGGCCGGGCACGCCTTCCGGGAACACCGGCTTGCGGTCACCGGCCAGCTTCTTCTTGGTGTCGAGGAAGTCGAGCAAATCGCTCGGATCGAAATTGGACATGCCGCCGCCGCCGCAACCGGCCAGCACGCTGCAAAGCGCTGTCAGAACTGCGGCTGCGATCAGGCGTTGCGAGCGGCGCATGGTCGATCTCTCACTCAAACTCGGGTTTCGCGCGCCAAGTCAGCTCTTCGCGACCGACGGCAACAGCGCCTGCAGCGCTTCGGCGCGCGAACGCAGGCTCGGCGGCGTCTCGCCGTCATTGGCAATCTGGTCGAGCCACTGCCGCGCGGCGGTGGCATCGTTGGCGCGCCAGGCCGACAGCGCCAGCAGCTCGCGCGCGGAGTGGCGGAACGTCGAGTCCTTCGACGTCGCCATCGCCTCGAGCCGTTGCACCATGTTCGGATAGGTCGTGGTGTCCATCACCATCTGCGCGGCACGGATCCGCGCCAGATCCTGATCGGGGCCACCGACGCTGCGGTCGGCTGCGATCGCGTCATAGAGTTTCGCAGCGGCCGGCTGATCGCGGGTTGCGACCTCGGCGGCCATGCGCAGCCGCGCCAGATTGCGGTAGCCGGACGGCGCCTTGGTGATCAGGTCGGCAAACGCGGCCTCGGCGTCGGCGTGCTTGTTCTGGTCCGACAGCTCAACGGCGCGGTCGAACGCCGCACCGGCCTCGGCGGCCTTCTTGCCCTCGAGATATTGGTAGCCACGCCAGCCACCGACGCCCGCGACCACCAGGATCGCCAGCGCGATGATGAAAAGCGAGTACTTGTCCCACAGCTTCTTGAGCTGATCGCGACGGACTTCCTCGTCGACTTCGTCAAATAATTCAGACACTTAAGGCTATCCCATCCCCTCGGGACCGCGAATCTGGGCGGAGCGCAGCCCTACCCGATCCCCACATCGCGGCGGCGTTACCCTAACGGTGTGGCGGAGGCAAGGCAAAGCGAGGCGGATCAAAGCGTTAACCGGGGAAGTTTGCCCTGCCCCGGCCTACGCCCCTGCCGGGAGACTCTCCCTGAGCTGGCGCTTGATCACCTTGCCATTGGCGTTGCGCGGCAGCGGCTCTGATGTCAGCGCCATCGTCTCTGGCACCTTGTAGTCGGAGAGACGGTCGGCGCACCAGGCGCGCAGGCTCTCCGCATTCACGTCGCTGCGGGTCACGATCACGGCGTGCACACGCTCGCCGAGCACCGGGCACGGCTTTGCGATGATCGCGCTCTCGACCACCGCGGGATGGCCTGAAAGCACGGACTCGACCTCGGCGGAATAGATCTTCAGGCCGCCGCGGTTGATCATGTCCTTCTGGCGATCGAACACGCGGACGAAGTTGTCGGCATCGACCGAGCCGAGATCGCCGGAATGCCAGAAGCCGGCCGTAAAACTCTCTGCGGTCGCCTTCGGATTGTTCCAGTAGCCCTTGATGACGGAGCCGCTGCGGATCCAGAGCTCGCCGACCGCGCCGCGCGGCACCTCGCGGCCATCGGCGCCCATCACGATGATCTCGGCGCCGGGACACGGTAGGCCGACGCTGTCGATATGGGTGGCGGTCAACTCGCCCGGCATCAAGGTCGCGGGCGACGTGGTCTCGGTCGCGCCGTAGCAGTTCGCGAGCTTCAGCCCGGGAATCTTGGCGTCGAGTTTTTCGATGGTCGCAACCGGCATCGGCGCGCCGCCGAACCCGCCGATGCGCCAGCTCGACAGATCGTAGCTGTCGAAATCCGGCTGCATCAGGCAGAGATTGTACATCGCCGGCACCATCACCGTGTAGCTGACGCGCTCGCGCGCCGCGACCTTCAGATACTCCGACGCCTTGAACTCCGGCATGATGATCAACGCACCGGCGCAGCGGGCCATGGTGGTGACGTTGGCGACCGCGCCAGTGACATGCGCGAGCGGCACCGCGGCGATCGAGCGATCGGCCTTGGTCAGCTTCAGGCAGGACACGAACACGTCAGAGGAGTGGATGATGTTGCAATGGGCAAGCATCGCGCCCTTCGGACGCCCCGTCGTGCCTGAGGTGTAGAGGATCATCGCGGTGTCCTCTTCCCTCACCTCCGCCGGCGCCTGGACAGGAGCATTGTCGCGCAGAGAAGCGAATTGCGACGCGCCGCCGTCGCTGACCGCGATGCGATGCGTCGGGCCGGGGATATCGGCGGCGTCGGGGATGCGGTCGGCAAGCGCGGCCTCGTGCACCAGGAGCTTCGCGCCGCAATCGTTCAGCACATAGGCGATCTCGGGCTTCTGCTGGCGCGTCGAGAGCAGCACCGTAACGAGGCCGGCATGGGCGGCGGCAAACATCGTCAGCACGAACTCGATGCGGTTGCCGAGCAGGATCGCGACGCGGTCGCCCGGCACGAGACCAAGCCTTGCAAAGCCGGCTGCGACCCTGGCCGACTGATCGGCAACCTCGCGCCAGGTGAGGCGTGTCTCGCCGCAAACCAGCGCCTCGCCGTCGCCATTCTGCGCGACGGCCTCAGTGATCATCGCCCACAGGCTGCCAGGCCGCTCCGTGAACGCCGGCACGATGCGATCGCCAAAGCGCGGCTCGAGCCGCATGGGCGGAAGTGCGTATTGCGACCAGTCCATGCGCGCCCCGTCAGTTTTTCTTCATGCCGTAGACGTGCTCCGGCCCCGGAAAGGCGCGGCTCTTCACGTCGCGCGCATAGCCCGCGATCGCTTCCTCGATCATCGGGCCGAGGTTGCCGTAGCGACGCACGAATTTCGGCGCGCGCGGCGACAGGCCGAGCATGTCCTCCAGCACCAGCACCTGGCCGTCACAGGCGGCGCTGGCGCCGATGCCGATGGTGGGAACGGCGATCAACTGCGTGATCTTGCGCGCCAACGGCTCGGCGACCGCCTCGACCACGATCGAGAAGGCGCCCGCCTCCGCGATCGCCCTGGCGTCGTTCTCGATCGGGGCCCAGGTCTCCTCCTCGCGGCCCTGCGCGCGGAACGAGCCGAGCGTGTTGATCGACTGCGGCGTCAGGCCGATATGGCCCATCACGGGAATGCCGCGCTCGGACAGGAACGCCACCGTCTCCGCCATCCGCGCGCCGCCCTCGAGCTTGACCGCGCCGCACAGCGTCTCCTTCATGATCCGCACCGCGGACTGGAACGCCTGCTCCTTCGAGCCCTCATAGGAGCCGAACGGCATGTCGACCACGACCAGCGCCTGCTGCGAGCCGCGCATCACGGCGCGGCCCTGCAGGATCATCATGTCGAGCGTGACCGGCACCGTGGTCTCGAAGCCATGCATCACGTTGCCGAGGGAATCGCCGACCAGGATGGCGTCGCAGTGCCGGTCGACCAGCGCCGCGGTGTGCGCGTGATACGACGTCAGCATCACGATCGGCTCGCCGTTCTTGCGGGCGCGCAGATCGGGCGCGGTCTTGCGCTTGATGGCGGATTGAACAGACATAGTCAGGCTCCCATGACAGGCACGCCGATCACGACCGGGTGGAACGCAAACGCCAGCGCCAGATAGACGATGACACCGACCGCGATCGCGATCAGGTCGTTGGTCGGGCCGCCCACCGGGATCGGCGGTCCGCCGGCATCCGCGCGGCGCTTCAGCGAGATGCGGTCATAGACCGCCCAGCCGAGAAACGAGCCGAACAGGATGATCGAGCCGAGATCGCCATTGGCGAGCAGATGCGCGAACGCCCACAGCTTGACGCCCGCCAGCATCGGATGCTTCAGCGTGGTGTAGATGCGGCCGCGGATATAGGCGGCGACCACCAGGATCACGGCCGGCAGCATCAGCGCCACCGCGATGTGCTTGAACGCGGTCGGCGGCGTCCAGACGTCGGTCCAGCCGGTCGCACGGTAGTGGGCAAAGCCCCAGATAATCAGCGCGAGGCCTGCGAACGAGACCAACGAATAGACGCCTTTGTAGGCCCCCTCGCCGATCGCATTGACGATGCTACCGCGCAGCTCGCGCAGGCTGGTCAGCACATGGATGCCGAGGAACAGCACGAGACCCAGGATCATGACGAGCAGTCCCACGATGTTCCTCCCTGATTGATTGCTGCCTTCGCGTAACATCTTCGCCAGGCGGGACGCAATGCGCCACGCCGGGTGGCGGGTTACGGATTGCCGGCCGGCTTGACCAGCTCGCGATTGTCGACATAGCGGATCATGATCGGGCGGCCGGCCAGCGCACCGCCGAGCCCGCCGGTGAATTTCAGCGGCAGACAGGCATCGAGCGAGGCGTTGATCGCATTGAGGTAGGTCGTGCGGGTGTCCGCCGGGATGCCCCGCGTCGAGAATGTCAGGCGCGGCGCACCGATGATCTCGCCTGACCGTTTGAAGCTGAAGCGCACCGACATCTGCATGCCCGCGCGCGCGTCGTCGGGTGACGGCGGCGCCCAGCAGGAACGCAGCGCGGCAAAGAGATCGCCGATGGTATTGAGGTCATGATCCGGCTTGCGGTACTTCTCGGCTTGATCTTGCGGCGGCACGGTCAGGATCGTGAGCTGGAGATTTTCGCCGTACGGATAATCCATCTCGGGAAAGCACGGCCCGTTGTTGAACACGCTGCAATAGGACGGCGTGCAGGGCCCTTCGTCGAGCACACTGCAAGGCGTGTGTGCGAACGGCGCCGGGTTGGTCTGTTGCCGCTGCTGCGCAGAGGCGGTGCCCGCGAAGGCAAAGGCCAGCACGGCAAGAGCGAGACAGATGGCGACGCGTCGGAGCATGCAGACGGACCCGGATTGCGCTCCGGGGAACATGGTACCGCGCCCGGACCGCATCAAGCGGGGCCAGTTCACGTCCTCGCGCTTTTCCCGCCACGCCCCCGCTGTCATTCGCCCGGCTCGACCGGGCGATCCGGTATTCCAGAGGCGGTTGTGAATAGCGGAGAAGCCGCGGCGTACTGGGTCCCCCGGTCGAGCCGGGGGACGACAGCGAGTTGTTGGCAACGCTACGCCTTCTTCTTCACGTCCTTGACGTTGGAGAAGGTGATGCCCTCGGCGCGCTCGCGGGTGTAGCCGAGATAAAACTCGTTCTTGGCCATGAACACCGGATCGCCGTCGACGTCGTCGGCGATGCCGGAATTGTTGGCGGCGACGAAGGCATCGAGCTTCTTGCGGTCGTCGGACGAAATCCAGCGCGCCAGCGAGAATTCAGAGATCTCGAACTCGACCGGCAGCGAATATTCCGCGTCGAGCCGCGCCTTCAGCACGTCGAGCTGCAGCGGACCGACCACGCCGACCAGCGCCGGCGCGCCATCGCGCGGGCGGAACACCTGCACGACGCCCTCCTCCGACATCTGCTGCAACGCCTCCTTCAGCTTCTTCGCCTTCATCGCATCGGTGAGGCGGACGCGGCGGACGATTTCCGGCGCGAAGCTCGGCACGCCGACGAAAGTCAGATCCTCGCCCTCGGTCAGGGTGTCGCCGATCCGCAAGGTGCCGTGGTTCGGAATGCCGACGACGTCGCCGGCAAAGGCCTCGTCCGCCACCGAGCGGTCCTGCGCGAAGAAGAATTGCGGGCTCGACAGGCTCATGTTTTTGCCGGTGCGCACCAGCTTGGCCTTCATGCCGCGGCTGAGTTTTCCGGAGCACAGCCGGGCGAACGCGATGCGGTCGCGGTGGTTCGGATCCATGTTGGCCTGGATCTTGAACACGAACGCACTCATGCGCGGCTCGGCCGCTTCGACCTTGCGCAGATCGGAATCCTGTGCGCGCGGCGCCGGCGCGAACTTGCCGAGACCCTCCAGCAAGTCGCCGACGCCGAAATTGCGCAGCGCGCTGCCGAAATAGACCGGCGTCAGATGGCCTTCGCGAAAGGCCGCGAGCTCGAACGGCTTGCAGGCTTCCGAGGCCAGCGCGAGCTCATCCCTGACCTCGGCGACATCGAGATTGGGGTTGCGCTTGCCGAGATCGGCGATGTCGATCTGCTCGGTCGCGCCGGTCTTGGCACCGCCGCCTTCGAGTAGCCGCACGCCGCCATTGACGACGTCATAGGTGCCGAGGAAGTCGCGGCCACGGCCGACCGGCCAGGTCATCGGCGTGGTGTCGAGCGCCAGCGTCTTCTCGATCTCGTCCAAAAGCTCGAACGTGTCGCGGCTCTCGCGATCCATCTTGTTGATGAAGGTGATGATCGGGATGTCGCGCAACCGGCACACCTCGAACAGCTTTCGGGTGCGCGCCTCGATGCCCTTGGCGGCGTCGATCACCATGACCGCGGAATCGACCGCGGTCAGCGTGCGGTAGGTATCTTCGGAAAAGTCCTCGTGGCCCGGCGTATCCAGCAGGTTGAACACGAGGTCGTTGAACTCGAAGGTCATCACCGAGGTGACGACCGAGATTCCGCGCTCCCGCTCGATCTTCATCCAGTCCGAGCGGGTGTTACGCCGCTCGCCCTTGGCCTTGACCTGGCCCGCGAGGTTGATGGCGCCGCCGAACAGCAGCAGCTTTTCCGTCAGCGTGGTCTTGCCGGCGTCCGGATGCGAGATGATCGCGAAGGTGCGCCGTCGCGCCACTTCCTCTGAAAGCGGCGAGCGGGACGGCGATTCGGTTGAAACAGCGGTATCAGACATGGCGGGGCAGCGTTTGGCAGGGAAAACGGGCGCAATCAAGGGCGTTTTGTCGCAATGCGGAATGGCCGCACCACCCACATATAGGCACGGGAAGGACGACCTTCTCCTCACCAGACCATCCGCGGGGACGACCCTGCCCAATTGGAGGGTTCGTCATGGCTTGGGCCATTCTGTTCACCGCAGGCCTGCTCGAGATCGGCTGGGCGATCGGGCTGAAATATACCGAGGGTTTTTCGCGGCTGGTGCCGTCGGTGCTGACGCTGGCGGCGATGGCCGGCAGCGTGGTCCTGCTCGGCATCGCGCTGAAGACGCTGCCGATTGGAACCGCCTATGCGGTCTGGACCGGGATCGGCGCGGTCGGCACCGCGGCGCTCGGCATCATCCTGCTCGGCGAACCCGCGACCGCGATGCGGCTCGCCAGCATCGGGCTGATCGTGTCCGGCATCGTCGGGCTGAAGCTGGTCGGGTAATTATTTGAGAACCTGCACGATCCAGTAAGTCGCGGCTGCGACCGCGGCCGACGCCGGGATCGTGATCACCCAGGCGTAGACGATCGAGCTCGCCACATTCCAGCGCACGGCGGAGAGCCGCCGTGCGGCACCGACGCCGACGATGGCGCCGGTGATGGTGTGGGTGGTCGAGACCGGAACCCCGAGATAGGTCGCGATGAACAGGGTCGCGGCGCCGCCGGTCTCGGCACAGAATCCCTGCATCGGCGTCAGCTTGGTGATCCGCAGTCCCATGGTGCGGACGATCCGCCAGCCCCCCATCAGGGTGCCCAGCGCCATCGCGCTCTGGCAGGCCAGCACCACCCAGAAGGGAATCTCGAAGGTGTCGCCGAGATGGCCCTGCGAGTAGAGCAGCACGGCGATGATGCCCATGGTCTTCTGCGCGTCGTTGCCGCCATGGCCGAGCGAATACAGCGACGCCGAGGCGAATTGCAGGATGCGGAAGGCACGATCGACCGCGAACGGTGTCGAGCGCACCGAGAGCCAGGACACGATCGCAACCAGCACCAGCGCCAGCAGGAAGCCGACCAGCGGCGACAGCACGATCGCGAGCAAGGTCTTGGTGAGCCCGCTCCACACCGCCGCCGAGATGCCCGCCTTCGCCATGCCGGCGCCGACCAGGCCGCCGATCAGCGCGTGCGAGCTCGACGAGGGAATGCCCAGTGCCCAGGTGATCACGTTCCAGACGATTGCGCCGACCAGCGCGGCGAAGATCACGGTCGCGTCCACCACCGCCGGGTCGATGATCCCGGTACCGATGGTGTTGGCGACGTGCAGACCGAACACCGCGAAGGCGACGAAGTTGAAGAACGCCGCCCAGAACACCGCATATTGCGGCCGCAGCACACGGGTCGAAACGATGGTCGCGATCGAGTTCGCGGCATCGTGCAGGCCGTTCAGGAAGTCGAATAGCAGCGCGACCGCGATCAGGATGGTCAGAATCGGAAGACCCAGCGTGGCGTCCACGTGATGGCCCGCCTTATCGTGTTTTCTTGAGCATGATCTCCGCGCAAACGCGTTCCGCGTTTGTCGCGCCGGAAAACCGCTGCACACTTTTCCGGATCATGCTCAAACCTGCTCGATGACGATCGAGTTGATCTCGTTGGCGACGTCGTCGAAGCGGTCGGCCACCTTCTCGAGGTGGTCGTAGATCTCCGCGCCGACGATGAAGTCCATCGCGTTGGCGTCGCGGTGCTTCAGGAACAGCTCCCTGAGCCCGATATCATGGAGATCGTCGACCCGGCCCTCGAGCTTGGTCAGCTCCTCGGTGATCTGGGTCAGCATCGAGACGTTCTGCCCGATCGCCTGCAACAGAGGCAGCGCGCGGACGACCAGGTTGGCGCATTCGACGATCAGGGTGCCGATCTCGCGCATCGGCGGCTCGAACTCGCGCACCTCGAACAGCATCACCGCCTTTGCGGTCGCCTGCATCTGGTCGACCGCGTCGTCCATCGCGGTGATCAGGTTCTTGATATCGCCGCGGTCGAACGGAGTGATGAAGGTGCGGCGAACCGCGGTCAGGACCTCGCGGGTAACGCTGTCGGCGTCGTTCTCGAACTGATTGACGCGTTGGCAGAAGACCGGGGTCTCCTCGCCGCCCTTCAGCATGTCCTGCAGCGCCAACGAGCACTGCACGGAGGTCTGGGCGTGGCGGGCGAACAGGTCGAAAAATCGCTCTTCCTTGGGCAGAAAGGCGCGAAACCAGCGCAGCATGTCTCAATTCCATCGTTCCGGGACAGCCCTTTTAGCGACCGTCACAGAACTGTCATAGAGCATCTGGCGGGGAAAACACCTGTAACGGCCGCCCGAACGGGCGGTCGTCCACCGCTAAGTCGGCAGCAAATCGCCTGCCCTGCCCTACAGCGACCGCCGCAGCAGGTGGGCCAACTCGCCGACCAGGCCGCGCCGGAACAGCAGCACGCAGGCCACGAAGATCACGCCCTGGATCACCGTCACCCACTGGCCGAACCCGGCGAGATATTGCTGCATGGCGATGATCACGAACGCGCCGACCACCGGTCCGAAGATGGTGCCGAGACCGCCGACCAGCGTCATCAGCACGATTTCGCCGGACATCGACCAGTGCACGTCGGTGAGCGAGGCGTTCTGCGCCACGAACACCTTCAGCGAGCCGGCGAAGCCCGCCAGCGTGCCGGACAGGATGTAGGCCAGCATCTTGTACTGGTCGGTCTTGTAGCCGAGCGAGATCGCGCGCGGCTCGTTCTCGCGGATCGATTTCAGCACCTCGCCGAACGGCGAGTTGATGGTGCGGTAGATCAAGAGGAAGCCGGCAAGGAAACCCACCAGCACGACGTAATAAAGCACCGTCGGCTTGGAGAGATCGAAGACGCCGAGCAGATGGCCCTGCGGGATGCCCTGGATGCCGTCCTCGCCATGGGTGAACGGCGCTTGCAGATAAAGGAAATAGAGCAGCTGCGACAGCGCCAGCGTGATCATCGAGAAATAGATGCCCTGCCGCTTGATCGAGATGAAGCCGGTGACGAGGCCGAGCAAGGCCGCTGCCGCGGTGCCGACGATGATGCCGAGTTCCGGCGGCAGTGCCCAGACCTTCAATGCATGCGCCGTGCAATAACCGGCGGTGCCGAGGAACATGGCGTGACCGAACGACAGCAGGCCGCCATAGCCGATCAAAAGGTTGAAGGCGCAGGCGAGCAGCGCAAAGCACAGCGCCTGCATCACGAAGAACGGATAGATCCCCGAGAACGGCACTGCGGCCAGCAGCACCGCCATCACGGCGAACACGATCATCTCGTCGCGCATCGCGCGCGGGGTCACCGGAAGTGTATCGTCGGTCAATGCTGACATATCAGGCCGCCCGTCCCGTCAGTCCCGTTGGCTTCACCAGCAACACCACCACCATCAGGACAAACACCACGGTGTTGGAGGCCTCGGGATAAAAATACTTGGTCAGTCCCTCGATCACGCCGAGCGCGAAGCCGGTGATGATCGAGCCCATGATCGAACCCATGCCGCCGATCACGACCACCGCGAACACCACGATGATGAGATCGGCGCCCATCAGCGGGCGGACCTGGTTGATCGGCGCCGACAGCACGCCGGCGAGCGCGGCGAGACCGACGCCGAGCCCGTAGGTCAGCGTGATCATGCGCGGCACGTTGATGCCGAAGGCCCGCACCAGCGTCGGGTTCTCGGTGGCCGCGCGCAAGTAAGCGCCGAGCTGCGTCTTCTCGATCAAGAACCAGGTGGCAAGGCACACCACCAGCGAGAAGATCACGACCCAGCCGCGATAGATCGGCAGGAACATGAAGCCGAGATTGACGCCGCCCTTGAGCTGATCCGGGATCGAGTAAGGTAGGCCGGAGGAGCCGAAATAGTTCTGGAACACGCCCTGCACGATCAGCGCGATGCCGAAGGTCAGCAGCAGTCCGTAGAGATGGTCCAAGCCGGCGAGCCATTGCAGCATGGTCCGCTCGAGGATCATGCCGAAGATGCCGACCAGGATGGGCGCGATGAGCAGCGCCCACCAGTAGTTGATGCCGCCCAGATTGAGCAGGAAATACGCCACGAAGGCGCCCATCATGTAGAGCGCGCCATGCGCGAAATTGATGATGTTGAGCATGCCGAAGATGACGGCGAGCCCCAGACTGAGCAGCGCGTAGAACGAGCCGTTGATCAGTCCGACCAGAAGCTGTGCGTAGAGAGCCTGCATCGAATGAGCTTTCGCTGGATAGATGAAGCCCGCCGGCCACGCGCATGGCCGGCGGGCATGATCGTCACTTCTTCAGAAGCGCACAGGTGCTCTTGTCGAGCGGCGTGAAGGCCTGGTTGCCCGGCACGGTGCCGACCAGCTTGTAGAAGTCCCACGGCCCCTTGGACTCCGAGGGCTTCTTCACTTCGAACAGATAGGCGTCGTGGGTGACGCGGCCGTTGGCCTCGACCTCGCCCTTGCCGAACAGCGGATCGTCGGTCGGGATGGTCTTCATCTTCGCGACCACCTTGGCGCCGTCATGCGGATTGCCGCCGAGCGCTTCCAGCGCCTTGAAGTAATGCGTGAGGCCCGCATAGACGCCGGCCTGCACCATGGTCGGAGGAGCGCCGCTCTTCATCTTCTCCGAGAAGCGCTTCGAGAACGCACGGGTCTTGTCGTTGAGGTCCCAGTAGAACGTTTCGGTGAAGTTGAGGCCCTGCGCGGTCTCGAGCCCGATCGCCTTGACGTCGGTGAGGAACAGCAGCAGCGCGGCGAGCTTCTGGCCGCCCTTGACGATGCCGAACTCGGCCGCCTGCTTGATCGAGTTGGTGGTGTCGCCGCCGGCATTAGCGAGACCGATGATCTTGGCCTTGGAAGCCTGCGCCTGCAGCAGGAACGAGGAGAAGTCAGCGGTGTTGAGCGGGTGCTTGACGCCGCCGACCACCTTGCCGCCATTGGCGGTGATGACGGCGGTGGTGTCGCGCTCCAGCGCCGCGCCGAACGCGTAGTCCGCGGTCAGGAAGAACCAGGTGTCCCCGCCCGCCTTCACCAGCGCCTGGCCGGTGGCGTGCGCCAGCATGTAGGTGTCGTAGGTCCAGTGCACCGTGTTCGGCGTGCACTGCGCGTTGGTGAGATCCGAAGTCGCGGCGCCCGAATTGATGTAGACGCCGTTCTTCTCCTTCACGACGTTGTTGACCGCGAGCGCGACGCCGGAATTCGGCACGTCGACGATGGTGTCGACCTTGTCGACGTCGAACCACTGGCGCGCGATGGTGGTGCCGATATCGGGCTTGTTCTGGTGATCGCCGGAGATCAGGTCGATGGTCCAGCCCTTGGCCTTGAGGCCGGAGTCCTCGATCGCCATTTGCGCCGCCAGCGTCGAGCCGGGGCCGGCAAGGTCGGCATAGAGGCCGGACTGATCCGACAACACGCCGACCTTCACTGTCTTGTCATCAGCGGAGGCGACGCCTGCGACGGAGAGCACCATCGCGGTGCCAAGCAGAAGCGCTGAAATCGTATTCCTCATGGCGTATTCCCTCAGTTCTTAAATTTTCTGGCTCCGGCGACTCAAACGCCGAGATAGGTATGCAGCTTGTCCATGTTGGCCGACAGCTCCGAATTGGCGAAGCCGTCGATCACCTTGCCGTGCTCGACGATGTAGTAGCGGTCGGCAACGGTCGAGGCGAAGCGGAAATTCTGTTCGACCAACAGGATGGTGAATCCCTGCGACTTCAGGCGCGCAATGGTATGCCCGATCTGCTGAATGATGACCGGCGCCAACCCTTCGGTCGGCTCGTCCAGCATCAGGAAGCGCGCGCCGGTGCGCAGGATGCGCGCAATCGCCAGCATCTGCTGCTCGCCGCCCGAGAGCTTGGTGCCCTGGCTGTTGAGCCGCTCCTTCAGGTTGGGAAACAGCGTGAAGATCTGGTCGAGCGGCAGGCCGCCCGGGCGCACCACCGGCGGCAGCAGCAAATTCTCGCGCACGTCGAGACTGGCGAAGATGCCGCGTTCCTCGGGGCAGAATGCGATGCCGAGCCGCGCGATGCGGTCGGACGTGGTGCGGATGATCTCCTTGTTGTCGAAGCGGATCGAGCCCGTGCGCTTGCCGATGACGCCCATCACCGACTTCAGCGTCGTGGTCTTGCCGGCGCCGTTGCGGCCGAGCAACGTCACCACCTCGCCCGCCCTCACGTTGAAATTGATCCCGTGAAGAATGTGCGACTCGCCGTACCAGGCCTGCAGATCGCTGACCGTCAGCACCTCGGCGCCGGCCGCAGCCACGGGCCTCTCCGCCAGTTTTGCCTCAGCCATGCCCCGCTCCCAGATAGGCTTCCTTCACGCGCTCGTCCTTGGAGAGGTCGGCGTAGTTGCCCTCCGCTAGCACCTGCCCGCGCGTCAGCACGGTGATGATGTCGGAGAGGTTGGCCACCACCGAGAGGTTATGTTCGACCATCAGGATGGTGTATTTGGCGGAGATCCGCTTGATCAGCGCCGCGATCTTGTCGATGTCCTCGTGGCCCATGCCGGCCATCGGTTCGTCGAGCAGCATCATCTCGGGGTCGAGCGCAAGCGTCGTTGCAATTTCGAGTGCGCGCTTGCGGCCGTACGGCATCTCGACCGCCGGGGTGTTGGCGAATTCGCTCAAGCCGACGTCGTTCAGCAATTCATGGGCGCGCGGATTGAAGCGGTCGAGCACGGTCTTCGAGCGCCAGAAATCGAATGACGAACCGTGCTGGCGCTGCAGCGCCACGCGGACGTTTTCCAGCGCGGTCAGATGCGGAAATACCGCCGAGATCTGGAACGAGCGCACCAGCCCGAGCCGCGCCACGTCGGCCGGCGGCATCGCGGTGATGTCCTGGCCCTTGTAGCGAATCTGCCCGCCCGTCGGCTTCAGGAATTTGGTCAGCAGATTGAAACAGGTCGTCTTGCCGGCGCCGTTCGGCCCGATCAACGCATGGATACTGCCGCGACGCACCTTCAGCGCAACGTCGCGAACGGCAAAGAAACCCGCGAATTCCTTGGTCAATCCGCTGGTTTCGAGAATGAACTCATCGGCCAAATAGATTCCCCCATACGCCATCGCCGCGAAGCCCGTCGCCCGCGTGGCCAGCTTTTTTCGTGTCCGACAGGTTGTCCGTACGTCTTGGAAACCGTCCGGGGGCCTGTCGCCTCCGGGCCGGAATATGCCGTCATCTGTGGCGGTTACGCAAGGTGGAAAGCTGTGCAGTGCAGTATCCGCACAGCCAGTTCCGGTTGATCCTTAGTCGAATGGCCTTCGAGCGCGCTTTGCGCCTCGGAAAGCCGCCGTTAAGGGTGTTTTGCTCCGGTCTTTCCTTTTCATAGAATATTTCCACCTCTCGCCGAAGCTCCCGCCATTGTATTAAGGGCGGTTAGAGCCTTGCATTTCGAGAGCGCCAATTCCTCGGTCATCAAGTCGATCCGGCAACGTGATTTTCTGAACACGTGGCTGCGGCTTTTTGCCCGTGGCCAAACCATCCCGCGGATCGTTGAATTTCAGCCGGAGCGGATCGAGGAAGATCTGCCCGACATCGTGTTCTTGACCGTCGACGCGGCAGCCGAGCCGCCGCAAGTGACGATCGAGAGCGACGGCACGCGGATGGCCACCGCCTACGGACACAGCGGCAAGGGCTGCCTGCTCGACGACTATCTCGGACCGCGGCTCGCGCCGGTCGTGATGCCGGTCTATCACGAATGCATCGCGCGGCGGCTGCCCGCCTATACCATCACCGATATCGACGACATCTACGGTCACGTCGTGGCCTATGAACGGCTGCTGCTGCCGTTCTCGGACGGCGGCGCCGTCACGCATCTTGTCGCCTCGCTGAAGACGATCAGCAAGAGCGGCAGTTTCGAAATCCGCAATCTGATGCGCGGCAACGACGCGCTGCCGAACTTCAAGCTGTGCGCGATCATCGACCGCGACCTGTTCCACCGTGCCCCCGGCCGCATCCCGCCCGGGGATGTGCTTGAGTTCAGCTAGCCCATGCCATTCAGGAGTGCCGATCCATCGGTGGTCAAATCGATCACGCAGCGGGTGCTGCTGAACGCCTGGCTGCGCGCGCGGCGCATGCCGGACGCGCTTCCCTTGCTGTGCGATTTCCACACCGAAGGCACCGCCGACGAGCGGGCCGACATGATGGGTTTTGACGTGGTCGGCAGCGGTGACACCGCACGCTTCCTGATCACGCAGGAAGGCGCCCGGCTGACGACGGCCTATGGCAACGAGCACGTCGAGCCGCGGCTGCGCACCAACCGCTACCTCGACGACGCGATCGGGCCGGAGCGCTATGCCGGCGTGATCCTGTCCTATCGTGCCTGCCTGGCGCGCAAGCGTCCGACCTATACGGTTGCGAAGGTCACCGACGCCGACGGCAAGGACGTGTCCTATGAGCGGCTGCTGCTGCCGTTCGGACGTGACGACACCGTCGAGCACATCATCGGCTCGTACAAGGCGATCAGCATCGAGGGCGGATTCCGGCTGCACAATCTGATGGGCATAAAAGCGAAGGCCGTGCCGGTCGTCACCGTGCGGGCGGTGATCGACCGCAGGTTCGTGCCCACAGATCGTGCGGCGAGCCAGGATTCAGTCGAGCTGATCTAGCACTACTTTGGCGG
>NZ_JACMYP010000213.1 GCF_020889705.1 Bradyrhizobium altum
CCTCGAAGGGTGCACGGCCCGTGGCCCATCCTTCGAGGCTCGCTCCGCTCGCACCTCAGGATGACGTCGGAATACGCGGATCGGCCTCGAGGCTTCACCTACTGCGCTTGGCCCGATGTCCCGGCGAGCCGCCTGTTAAAACTCTCGACATTGATCAGGCCGCGGGCGTGGCGGCCTTCGCCGAGCTTGCGCGTGCCCTCAAAGGCCTCGACCTCGAAGCGGATCACGCGGCGCTCGACCGCGATCACCTTTGCGGTGGTCCGCACTCTGGCCCCGACAAGCGCGGCAGCGAGATGGCGGATATCAACCTCGGTCCCGACGGTGACCCAGCCGGGCTGCAGCGCGGCACGAATGGCATCGCCCGAGGCCATCTCCATTTCGAGGATCATCATCGGCGTGGCATAGACCATCGGCATGCCGGGCACGAAATGCCCGACGGTGCGCTCCGGCGGCACCACGAGCATGCGCTCGGCGCTCATGCCGATCTTGATGAAGTCGCGTGCGTCCATTAGCGCCTCAAAAGACCGTCGTCCCGGCCTTGAGCCGGGACCCATAACCACCGACGCTTGTGTTGCGATGGCTGGGGCCCTAGCGAGCATAACAACCGGCATCGGTGGTTATGGGTCCCTGCTCCAGTGCGCAATTGCGCACAAGGCAGGGACGACTCGTGGAGAGATAGGGGCTACTTCTTCGCCGCGGCGGCGCGCTCGACGAAGGTCTTGCCGCCCTTCATCTTGTGATGCAGCGGCGCTTCGTTGATCTGGATCACGACGGCATCGGCGTCGACGCCGAGGTTCTTCACCAGCGCCTGGGTGATGTCGCGCATCATGCCGGCCTTCTGCTCGTCGGTGCGGCCGGCGGCCATGCTCACGGTGATCTCGGGCATCGGAATACTCCCTGGTTGTTGTTGACGTGCAAACCGGTCGGCTGCCGGTCCGGCTGGCGCGCCATCTTTTTGAAGATGGATGCGCGGGTCAAGCCCGCGCAGGACAAACCAGCTATCCCCAGTTCACGTCGTGCCGCCCGAGCACCTCGCGAACCTTGGCGACCAGATCAGCCTCGGAGCAAGAGAACTGGGCGGGGCGCGTTTCGCGCCATTCCCGATTGGACGCGATCGCAGCCGCCGCCTTGGCGCCCTCGATCAAATCCTTGATCTGCACCTCGCCGCGCGCCTTCTCATCCGAGCCCTGGATGATCACGCAGGGCGAGTTGCGGCGGTCGGCATATTTGAGCTGGTTGCCCATGTTCTTCGGGTTGCCGAGATAGAGCTCGGCGCGGATGCCGGCCTGGCGCAGCTGCGCGACCATCTTCTGGTAGTCGGCGACGCGGTCGCGATCGAACACGGTGACGATGACGGGCCCGAATGCGGCCTGCGTATCGAGCTGGCCGAGCATCGTCAGTGCGGCCTGCAGGCGCGAGACGCCGATCGAGAAGCCGGTCGCCGGCACCGGCTCGCCGCGGAAGCGCGAGACGAGGCCATCATAGCGGCCGCCACCGCCGACCGAGCCGAACCGCACCGGGCGGCCCTTCTCGTCCTTGGTGTCGAGCAGCAGCTCAACCTCGTAGACCGGGCCGGTGTAGTATTCGAGACCGCGAACGACGGTGGGATCGATGCGGATGCGATCTGCGCCATAGCCGGACGCCGCGACCAGTTTCGCGATCTCTTCGAGCTCGCTCACACCGGCCTGACCAACTTCACTCTTTGCAAGGTAGGTCTCGGCCGCAGCGATGGCGTCTTTCCAATCGTCGCGCTTCTGCGTGACGGCCAGAACGATATCGGCATCCGCCGGGCTCAGCTCGGCGCCCTTGGTAAAGTCGCCCTTGCCCTCTTCACCGCCATCCCATCGCCCGGGACCGAGCAGCTTGCGAACCTCATCGGCAGGAAACTTGTCGAGCTTGTCGATCGCGCGCAGCACCGTGAGCCTGCGGCCTGCATTGTCCTCGCCGCCGAGACCGATCGCATCAAGCACACCGTCGAGCACCTTGCGGTTGTTCACCTTCACGACATAGGAGCCGCGCGGAATGCCGAGCGCTTCCATCGTGTCGGCCGCCATCATGCAAATCTCGGCGTCGGCCGCCGGCGTCGCCGAGCCGACCGTGTCGGCATCGAACTGCATGAACTGGCGGAAGCGGCCGGGACCGGGCTTCTCGTTGCGGAAGACGTAGCCGAACCGATAGGACCGATACGGCTTCGGCAGCGCGTCGAAGTTTTCCGCGACATAGCGCGCGAGCGGCGCGGTCAGGTCGTAGCGCAGCGAAATCCACTGCTCGTCGTCGTCCTGAAACGAGAACACGCCCTCGTTGGGCCGGTCCTGGTCGGGCAGGAATTTGCCGAGCGCATCGGTATATTCCATCGCCGGCGTCTCCACCGGCTCGAAGCCGTAGAGCTCGTAGACGGCGCGGATCTTCTCGACCATCGCCCGCGTGGCATTGATCGCGGCCGGGCCGCGATCTTCCAGCCCGCGCGGAAGGCGCGCCTTCAGTTTCTGGGGTTTTTTGGGTTTCTCGGCCATTGGCGGCGTTTACCAGCGGACGCGCAAGGCGGCAACCCGGCTCTGCGCCTCCGCCGCCGCCGAACACTGGTCTTCAGGGCTGCTCCATCCGCGCGCGAAGCGCGTCGGCGTCGGCCTTCGGCATCGATTTCAGCAGCGGCTTGATGGTCTCGCCGCCGACGATCTTGCCGTTGCGCATGAACATCCAGTCGGAGATGTCAGCCTGCTTGAACTCGGCGAGGTCGCCGGCCCGCTTGCCCGGCAGGTCGCGCGGCTGGTTGGCGAACCGGCCGGAATAGCCGCCGCTCGGCAGCTTCTTCACCTCGCGCATCCAGATGTGCTCGCCCTCGTTGCGATGGGTCGGAAAGCGGACCTTGAGCGAGTGCTGGGTCTCCGACGGCTTGGGCGCCTCATAGGAGGCCCAGAATGCCGGAAGCGTCTCGCGCGCATGGCTGATCGCGGCGTTCATCTCCGGGTCGGCCGTGCGGACATCGATCACCGGCGAGCGGTCCTCGGCGCGCGCCGTGTTGGTTCCGGCGAGCGCGAACGCAGCCGCGATCAGCACGGCAAAGGTCAGACGTGTTACGGGAGTTTTGGTCATGTCACACGCGAATGGGAATTGTTTGAAGCGGGAGGCGAGACTTTGTCGCGCGCTCGCGTCAGGCCGTTCATGCCATGACGGCCGATCACACGGAAAAATGACGACCGAGGCGAAGCGCCGGCGCACTCGCTGGAGTTCCAAAGCGAAAGCGCCTCTCCCTTTGCAAAGGGAGAGGCGCCAAATCGAAGTCAGCAGTGGAACCGCTGCGTCAGGCGACGTTCCTGATCCAGTTATGCGGGTCGTTGGTGCGACCGTACTGGATGTCGACCAGCTTCTTGCGCAGGCCCATCGCGACCGGGCCGGCGACGCCGCCGCTGATCTGGAAGTCGCCGCTCGCCGAGCACACCTTGCCGATCGGCGAGATCACGGCCGCGGTGCCGCAGGCGAAGGCTTCCTTCAGCTTGCCGCTGGCGGCGTCGGCACGCCACTGCTGGATCGTGTAGGGCTCCTCGCGCACGCGCGTGCCGGTATCCTTGGCAAGCGCGATGATCGAGTCGCGGGTGATGCCGGGCAGGATGGTGCCGAGCGGCGGCGTCGAGAGCGAGCCGTCGTCGAACGCGAAGAAGATGTTCATGCCGCCGAGCTCCTCGATGTAGCGGCGCTCGACCGCGTCAAGGAACACGACCTGATCGCAGCCGCGCTCGATCGCCTCGGCCTGTGCGCGCAGGCTTGCGGCATAGTTGCCGCCGCACTTCACGGCGCCGGTACCGCCGATCGCGGCGCGCGTGTAATTCTCCGACACCCAGATCGACACCGGCGCGGGACCGCCCTTGAAGTAGGAGCCGACCGGAGAAGCGATGACGGAGAAGATGTATTCCGCCGACGGCTTCACGCCGAGGAAGACCTCGCTCGCGATCATGAACGGCCGCAGATAGAGACTGCCCTCGCCGCCCGGGATCCAGGCGCGATCCATCCGCACCAGCTGCTCAACCGCGTCGATGAACACGTCCTCGGGCAGCGGCGCCATCGCCATGCGGTCGGCCGAATCGTGGAAGCGCCGGGCATTGGCGTCGGGACGGAACAGGTTCACACCACCATCGTCGCGCCGGTAGGCCTTGAGACCTTCGAAAATCTCCTGGGCGTAGTGCAGCACCGCGCCGGCCGGATCGAGCGGAAAATTCGCGCGTGCCTCGACGCGGGCGCTGTGCCAGCCCTTGCCCTGGCTGTAGCGGACGATCGCCATGTGGTCAGTAAAGACGCGGCCGAAGCCCGGGTCCACGAGCTTCGCTGCGCGGTCCTTGTCGGAGGTGGCGTTCGGCGAAGGCTGGATGTCGAATTTCAAAGTCATTTTTCTTGCTTTCCGCTGTCGGAACCGGCGCCATACCGGGCGACGGCCTGTTTCCCCCGGAGCCGTCAGGCTCGGCTGGTGCGAACTTCACCACCGCCGGCAACCCGGCCGGTTTCCATCGCCAACATGCCGTTTAGACATGCTTTTGCGGAGTGCTGAAGTCCAGTATGTTTGCCGAAATGCCGCTCGACAATCGCACGGTAGTCCAATTCGCGGCCCAAACCGCCTCACAGGCTATTTCAGGCCGCCTCAAACGCTGTCGGGGACGAAACGACCTAATGTTTCGTCGCGACCGGCAGTTTTGTAACATTGAACCCAAGATACGTCAATATGACTGACATAAATTTCTCAGGCATGGCTGCCAAGCCCGATTCGCAGGGAGATGATCACGCTCCTGCGGCGGGCGGCCGCGACCTGCGCTGGGACATCATCGAGCTGTTGTTCTTCGCCTACCGCGACTTTGTCGGCGACGCCGACCAAGAACTGGAGGCGTTCGGTTTCGGCCGCGCCCACCACCGCGTCATCCACTTCGTCACCCGCTATCCCGGCCTGAAGGTCGCCGACCTGCTTGACGTCCTGCGTATCACCAAGCAATCGCTCGGACGGGTACTCAAGCAGCTGCTGGACGAAGGCTACATCGTGCAGAAGACCGGCAACAACGACCGCCGGCAGCGCCTGCTCTACGCAACGCCGAAGGGCGAGGCGCTGGTCGCCAAGCTCGCAGGGTTACAGACCGACCGCATCAACCGCGCCGTCGCCGGCATCGATCCGGCCGGCGTCGAGACGGTTCGCCAATTCCTCCGCGCGATGATCGACCGCGACGATCCCGACAAGGTGCTCGAAGCGATCTTCGGCGGCGGCAGAAAAACAAGGGAGTGAACCTGGTGCAGGCTGCAACCCTGGTGCGCACGCCGGTCGAGCCGGCCGACGATGCGCCGCATCTCCTGCTGGTCGACGACGACCGGCGCATTCGCGACCTGTTGTCGCGCTTTCTCTCCGGCGAGGGCTATCGCGTCACCACGGCCATGAGCGCCACCGACGCACGCGCCAAGCTGCTCGGGCTGCATTTCGACCTGCTCATCCTCGACGTGATGATGCCCGGCGAGAACGGCTTCGACCTCGCCCGCTTCATCCGCACCTCCTCGACAGTGCCGATCATCATGCTGACCGCCCGCCATGAGGCGGAAGCCCGCATCGAGGGCCTGCAGATCGGCGCCGACGACTATGTCGCCAAGCCGTTCGAGCCGCGCGAGCTGGTGCTGCGCATCGGCAATATCCTCAAGCGCACCGCGCCGCCGCAAGTCACTGTCGTCGAGCAGATCGCGTTCGGCCCCTACATCTTCCACATTGAACGCAGCGAGCTGCGCCAGGGCGAGGAGATCATCCATCTCACCGACCGCGAGCGCGAGATGCTGCGTATCCTCGCAAGCGCGCCCGGCGAGACCGTGCCGCGCGGCGAACTGACCAGCGGCGGCACCGTCAATGAGCGCGCGGTCGACGTCCAGATCAACCGCCTGCGCCGCAAGATCGAGCACGATCCCGCCAATCCGCTGTTCCTGCAGGCGGTACGCGGCATCGGCTATCGCCTGGTCGCCTCGCCGTAAGATGCAGCCATGAGCACGCTCGACACCGGCCTGACCCTGATCAAGAACGCCTCGCAGCGCGTCTCGAAGGCCAATGGCTGGATGGGCAATGCGTTCAAGAGCTGGATGCCGACCGGCCTCTACGCCCGCGCGCTCCTGATCATGATCGTGCCGATGGTGATCCTGCAGACCGTGGTCGCGTTCGTGTTCATGGAGCGGCACTGGAACACGGTGACGCGGCGCCTGTCGGCCGCAGTGGTCTCCGACATCGCCGCGCTGATCGACGTCTACAAGAATTATCCGCAGGACAAGGACCGCGCGCAGCTGCGCCGCATCGCCCAGAAGCTGCAGCTCGTGGTCGACTTCCTCCCCGCCGGCGACATGCCGCCGCCGGGGCCGAAGCCGTTCTTCTCGCTGCTCGACCAGACGCTGTCGGTGCAGCTCGGCCGCCAGATCAGCCGTCCGTTCTGGATCGACACCGTCGGCAAGTCCAACCTGGTCGAGATCCGCGTTTCGCTCGACGATTCGGTAATGCGGATCTTCGCCCAGCGCAGCGCGGCCTACGCCTCCAACTCGGAGATCTTCATCTTCTGGATGGTCGGCACCTCGTCGATCCTGCTGATCGTCGCCGTGCTGTTCCTGCGCAACCAGATCAAGCCGATCCTGCGGCTCGCCGATGCCGCCGAAAGCTTCGGCAAGGGCCGCGAGGCGCCGAACTTCCGGCCGCGCGGCGCGCGCGAGGTGCGGCGCGCGGCACAGGCCTTCATCGAGATGAAGGCGCGCGTCGAGCGTTCGATCGAGCAGCGCACCGCGATGCTCGCCGGCGTGTCGCATGATCTGCGCACCATCCTGACCCGCTTCAAGCTCGAACTCGCCTTGATCGGCGAAGGCCCCGAGATCGACGCGATGCGCAAGGACGTCGACGAGATGTCGATGATGCTGGAGGACTACCTTGCCTTCGCGCGCGGCGATTCCGGCGAGGTCGCGCAGCCGACCGACATGGCGATGGCGCTGGAGGAATTGCGCAGCGACGCCGAACGCCACGGCCACACCGCGACCGTCGCGTTCCACGGCCTGCCGGTCGTCACGGTGAAACCGGCCTCATTCAAGCGCTGCCTCGCCAACCTCGTTTCCAACGCGGCGCGCCACGCCAACACCATCTCGATCACCGGCCAGCGCGACCATCGCTATCTCAACATCACGGTCGACGACGACGGGCCCGGCATCCCGGCCGACATGCGCGAGGAAGTGTTCAAGCCCTTCCTGCGGCTCGACGACGCCCGCAACCAGGACGAAGGCGGCAGCGGCCTCGGACTTGCGATCGCGCGCGACATCGCCCGCTCGCATGGCGGCGACATCATGCTCGGCGAAAGCCCGATGGGCGGCCTGCGCGCGGCGGTGCGGGTGCCGGTGTAGCTACCAGCGGTAGGACAAAGTGCCGATCACCTGACGCCGTTCGCCGGCATAGCAGTAGCCGGACTGACAGGTCTGGTAGTGCGTGTCGAACAGATTGGTCGCGTTCAAGCGCATGGTGGCGCCGAGCAATCGCCGATCCAGCTTGCCGAGATCGTAGTCGATCACGGCATCGAACAACGTTCTCGCCGCATTCTGGAACGTATTCTGGTCGTTGCCGAAGTTGGTCCCGATGTAACGGACACCGAGGCCAAGCCCGAGCCCTTCGACGGGGACGCCGGACTGGAACGTGTATTTGCCGAAGGCGGCGAAGGAATTCCTCGGAATGCCGGAGAGCTCATTGCCGGTCGTATCGGGATTGCCCTGCGTGATCACGACGTTCAGGTGGGTGTAGGCCGCGGTGAGATCAAATCCCTGCTTGAGCGCCAGCTTCGCCTCGAGCTCCACGCCCTTCGATTCGACCTGCCCGGTTGCCGCCTGGAAAGCCATGTTGCTCGGATCGGTGCGCAGCACATTGTCCTGCGTGATGTCGAACACCGCGGCGGTCAACAGCACCGGCACCCGCGGCATCTGGTACTTGATGCCGATTTCCTTCTGCTCGCCGGTGGTCGGCTTGAACGGCGATCCCGATGCATCGACGCCGACCTGCGGGGCGAACGCCGTCGCGTAGCTGACATAAGGCGCAACGCCATTGTCGAAGACGTAAGCGAGGCCCGCGCGGCCCGCGAAGGCGGACGCCTTCTGCGTTGACGGCACGCCGTCCAGGCCTGCGGTCGTCGTCTGCGAGACCCAGCTCTGGCGGCCATTGAGCGTCAGGATGAAGCCGCCGAGCCTGGCCTGCTCCTGCGCATAGACCCCGACCTCGTCGGTCGACTGCTTGTTGAAGATCGAGAATGCCGGCGACGCGATCGCCTGGGCACCATAATTCATCGTCAGGAGATTGAGATCGGGAGCCGGCCCGTAGCCGATCTTGTCGTTGTAGTAGGAGTGCCCGTAGTCGACGCCGAACAGCGCCGTGTTCTTGATCGCGCCGAGCATGAACTTGGCCTCGGCCTGATTGTCGAGCGTCACGGTATTGAAGCTATCCAGGATCCGCAACGCGGAGCGCGACGCGAGATTGGTGCTGCTGTCGATGGAATCGATCTGGGTGTATTTCGCGTCGGTGTCGACCTGATAGAAGCGGAAGTTCTGCCGCACCGTCCACACGTCGTCGACATCGTGCTCGAACGCGTAACCGACGCGATATTGCTTCTGATCCATGGCGCTGAAGGCCGGATCGTTCGAGTAGATGTTGGTCAATTGTCCGTCGGGCGTGCGGAAGTTGCCGATGCTCGCGGCGGTTCGGCTGCTTTGATACTCGCTGAGGATCGTGAAGGACGTACTGACGTCGGGCGCCAGGTCAGCGCAGGCGCGATATAGGTGCGATCGTCGTCGTTGCCGGGATACCAGGTCTTCGCGTCACGGAGCAAACCCGTCAGCCGGTAATACAACTGATCGCCGCCGGGCACCGGACCACCGATGTCGAAGCTGCCCTGGTAACGGTCATAATTGCCGGCCTGCAGCTGCACCTCGCCGAACGGCGTCAACGGTGGCCGCTTGGTGGTGACATCCACGATGCCCCCGGAGAGCCAAGGCCGTAGAGGCCTGAGGCCGGGCCACGGAGGATCGACACGCTGTCGAGACCGTAAGGTTCGATCTTGGGAATGGCGAAGTTGCCGCCGCCCTGGCGCAGACCGTCGCGATAGATCCCCGTATAGGTCGCATCGAAGCCGCGGATGTAGAAACTATCGAACCGGGGATCATAGCCGAACGCGGTGGTCGTGACGCCGGGCGTGTAATTGACGGCGTCCTTGAGCGTCTGAACGTTACGATCCCTGAGCTCCTTTTGCGTGACGACCGAAAGCGACTGCGGCGTCTCGATCAGCGCGGTGTTGGTCTTGGTGCCGGCCGTGCTGCCGGTCGCAACGTAGCCGGTCGTCGTACCGATCGTGCCGGCCGCGCCTTGCGACCGCGGAGCCTGGTTCTGAGCGGGCCCCGCAGCAGTGCGGCGTGGGCTCACCACGGTGGTGCGCGAAGACCTGGTGTTCCGACTTGAAGCGACGGCGCTACGCTTCCTTGCAGCGCCAGGTTCATCCACGGTTACGGCTGGAAGCACGCTGACGTTGTTCTGCGGAGAGCTCGTTTGTGCCTGAGCGCTGGCGACGTTTGCATCCATCGGCACAAGCACGACCGAACCGAGAAACGCTGCGATGATCGCAGCCGTTGATGCAAGCAAGCTGCGCTTGCTTCGCGACGAAGCCATTCCCACCAAGCAATCGCCACACTTCCCCAGGCCGATCTTGATCGAGCCGCGTGCTCGTCGTTGAGCAGACTCGATTGGGGCGGACTTCTATCGGCGGGATGCGTCGAATTCCACACGCGCAAAATAGATCCATTGAAGCGCGCGATGCACGACACTGGAACGATTCAAGATGCGCAACACTGGAGCGATTCAAAAAGACATGTTGTCGCAGCGAGCTTTTCAGCACGAGGAATTCGCTGCACGTCCTCGTTCTCTCAGAGAGTCTCGAATGCGAGACACGCAGCGATCATTCAATGATGTTGATGTCGTCCTGCAATGCCGTCGTGCATTGCGCGCCGCCGCGACCGACACCTGACGTCTTGTTTGACATCCATTCTATTGAAGATGAGAGGCCGGTGACCGTTGTGCGTCGCGACGCGCGCTCGGCGTCAACCTTTAGCGACAACGGTGAAGCGAATACGCCGGCGTGACGGAGTTGGCGCACAAGGTCCAACGGCATCATTGCGAACCGACGGGTCGCGCGAACGAACGCTCAATGAAAGGCAGCGCAAAACCGCTTGGCAGTTTTGTCGCTGGTTGCTCGCAACGATGGTGGTGAAAAAACGTCACGTCCTCTCAACATCAGAGAGGACGTGCTTAGGGCGCGCGGCGGCAAGCGAAGGCGCTGCGCCCTACTTCTGCTTGGGCAGGAGGCCCTTCAGCTTTTCCATGTCCTTGACGTTCATCTTCATGCCGCCGGGCATGATGATGTCACCGGGCTTCTGGTCGCTCTTGCAGGCGCCGAGCCATTTCGCCTCGATGGTCATCGTGGTGTCGCGGGAGCCGGCCGCGCCGCCTTCCGCGTGCGAGGTGCTCTTGACCGTGTAGGCGGAATTGAAATCGCCGACGATCTCGGCATGGCTCTTCATCGACATGCCGGCGACGCTGCACACGCTGTCGCTGACATAGCCGGTCGCGGTCTTCTGGATGTCCTGCTTGGAGCAGACTTCCTTGGCCATCGGCGAGGCCGCCGCGCTCATCTCCTTGTCGGTGGTCTCGTCGGTGCAGTGCTGCATGGTGATTTCCGGCATCGGCCCGCCGGTACGCACCATTTTCATCTCCCACAGACCGGCCTTGCGGATCGGCAGGTCGACGGCGCTCGCGGCACCGGTGGACAGGACAAGGCAAACAGCAGAACCAAGCAAGGCAAGCTGTCGGGTCATGCGGTGAGCTCCCGGCTGAACGATCGAAGGATTTGGAGTGCGCTCAGTAGAGCGTGCGCACCGGCCTCTGGGCCGAACCGTAGGGCACCCAGCGGCAGGCAAACGAGATGTAGCCACCCGGGTAGCGCTGCATCGCAAGGAACTTGACCACCTTGCCGTAGGAAGCGCAGTGATCGACGGCGAGCTGCCGCGCATCGGTCTGGGCCGCCAGCGTATAGGCGATGATACCGCCGGTATCATTGCCCTTGAACGGCGGCACCGGCTGCATCCAGTCGGCTCGCGCCGGACCAACGGCCAGCATCCCGCAAACGGCAACCAGGCACGCGGCCAATTTCCTTCGCATCGCAGACTCCATTTCGCTTGCGACCAACATAGAGTGCGCCGGCGACCATGGAAAGAACGAGCCGGCTGCTGGAGGTGGACTTCTCCGCAGGTGTTGCCGCGCTGCACTTGACCTTGCCGGGGCTTCACGGCACCGTTCGCCGCATCTGATCATCGGGTGGATTCCCATGCGCAACCTGTTCAACTCCCCCACTAAACTCAGCCACACGCTTCGCCTCGGCGCCGCGCTCGTGGTCGGCCTTCTGGCGTTCGGGGGCACGGCTCAGGCCGCCAATCCGTTCGAATTGAATTTCTGGCTGTCCGGCCCGCGCTATGACGGCAATGTGGCACCCTGCGAGAGGGCCCTGAACGTCATCAGCGATCAATTCCACGAAAAGGAAGCCACTTTCTGGAATTCGCCGCTCGTGATCACCGGTTTCAGCCGGATCCATGAGACCGCGTTCCGCCCCTGGCAGTCCGATAACATTCCGCGCCGCTATTGCTCGGGCGATGCGATGCTGAGCGACGGCAAGGTACGCAAGGTGCACTATTCGATCATCGAGGACGGCGGCTTTGCCGGCCTTAGCCAGGGCGTCGATTGGTGCGTCGCCGGGCTCGACCGCAACTGGGCCTATAACCCGTCCTGCAAGGCCGCCCGGCCCTGATCTCCGACCAGATTGGTGAAGCAGAAGCCGCCGCCGTTCAGACGGCGGCTTTTTTGTTCTTGAAATGTTCTAGCGGCCTGCTAGGTTCCGAATGGTCGCGTGAGGGGAGCGTTTGATGCCTCGGTTGGTCACAATTTCCCGATTTCTGATTTCAGTTGCCTTTGTTCTGTGTGGTGCGATGGGGGCCTCTGCCCAGGATCGCCGGCAGAATGCGCCCGGCGAGTTCGATTTCTATGTGCTGTCGCTGTCGTGGTCGCCCTCGTTCTGCGAGGCGGCGAGCGAGCGCGGCAACAACGGCCGCGGCACCCAGGCGCAATGCGGCGGACGGCCGTACTCGTTCGTGGTGCACGGGCTGTGGCCGCAATATGAGCGGGGCTTTCCGGAATACTGCCAGCGGCCCTCGCCCCGCCTCGCCCGCAACATCATGACCTCGATGCTCGACCTGATGCCGGCGCCCGGGCTGATCTACAACGAGTGGGACAAGCACGGCACCTGCTCCGGCCTCGGCGAACGGGCCTATTTCGAAGCCATTCGCAAGGCGCGCGCCGCGGTAAAGATCCCCGAGGAATTCCTGCAATTGACGGAGCCGAAGACGATCGCGCCCGACGAGCTGGAGACGGCGTTCATCAAGGCCAATCCGGGGCTCAGCAACTCCGCGATCTCGGTGACCTGCGACAGCAAGCGGCTCAGCGAGGTGCGGATCTGCCTCAGCAAGGATCTGCAATTCCGTTCCTGCGAGGAAATCGATCGCCGCGCCTGCCGCCGCGATCAGGTGCTGATGCCGCCGGTTCGCGGCGGCTGAAGTCTCGTCCGCGTCACGGCCGGGCAAACGCGCGTCGTCGCGCCGAGTGTCCCGGCCATCGACGCCATCACGAAACTAACGAGATAAGGCATGATGCCCGGGACAGGCCGGGCATGACGCAGTACAACATGCGCACCCTCTGGAGCGCAGCGTCATCGCATGAACTATCGTCACGCCTTTCATGCCGGCAGCTTTGCCGACGTCATCAAGCACATCGTGCTGGTGCGCATGCTCACCTACCTGCAGGAGAAGCAGGCGCCGTTCCGCGTCATCGACACCCATGCCGGCGCCGGCCTCTATGATTTGACGTCGAGCGAAGCGCAGCGCGGCGGCGAATGGCTGACCGGCATCGCGCGGCTGATGCAGGCGCGGCTGTCCGACAAGGCGTTGCCGCTGATCGCGCCCTATCTCGACATCGTCAGAGCATTCAATCCGAGAGGCGAGCTGAAAGCCTATCCCGGCTCGCCGTTGATCGCGCGGGCGCTGCTGCGTCCGCAAGACCGTATGACGGCCTGCGAGATCGAGCCCGTGGCGCGCAAGCAATTGATCGATGCATTGCGACGCGATGCGCAGGCGCGCGTCGTCGATCTCGACGGCTGGATGGCGCTGCCCGCATTCGTGCCGCCGAACGAGCGGCGCGGCCTGGTGCTGATCGATCCGCCATTCGAAGCGAAGGACGAGTTCGAGCGGCTGGCGAGTGCCTTCACCGAAGCGTTCGCGAAGTGGCCGACCGGCACGTATCTTTTGTGGTACCCCGTAAAAACCCGGAGAGCTACCGACGAGCTCGCGCGCAGCGTGGCTGCAACAACAGCGAGCAGTCGGCCCGCGGGCAAATGCTTGCGTTTGGAATTCAGTGTGGCGCCGCAAGAAACAGGCGCAGGCCTCGTTTCCACCGGCCTTTTGATAGTGAATCCGCCGTGGACGCTGGCGGGCGAGCTGAAGATCATTTTGCCCGAACTCGAGAGACCGCTTGGTCAAGGCGGCGCCGGACGCTTCAGACTCGAAACGCCTAAACCTTGATCGGTAGCACCCACTGAAAAGTTCTATTTGAGCATAGGCAACGCGCGCGGAACCGTATTATGCTCATCCTGTTACGACTGGCTTTACGTTCCGCTTCCGCGAATGGTTGCGGCGGAGTGACAAGGCCGAAATAAAATCCAGGCAGACCGGTGGCGTGACGCCGGCCTGTTCAGGTGGCCAAGCTTCCGACAAGCGAATGTCGGTCAACCGCTACGCGGCGTGCGCGTAGCGGTGGAGCAATACGGGGGAGGAGTTTCCCGATGGCCATGACTGGGACAGTCAAGTTCTTCAACGGAGAGCGTGGCTACGGCTTCATCAAGCCTGATGATGGCGGCCGCGATGTGTTCGTTCACATCACAGCTGTCGAGCGTGCAGGATTGAAGGACCTGACTGAAGGACAGCGCATTACGTTCGAGGTTGAACCCGACAAGAAGGGCAAGGGCCCGAAGGCGGTCAACCTGGTGGTTTCATGATGAGCGCGCGCGGTGCGTGGCTCGTGATGAACGGCGAATGAAGCGTTGCGTGTGAGTTGACTGCCGGGCGCGTGGCTCGCGCTCGCTGCACGACCACCTGCATGATGCGGACGCGATTGACGGTGCCCGCATATCCGGTGCGTGCGGCCGTCCGACTGGTTTCGCGGACGCCGCGGCGTTGATGCAGCCGCGCGTGATGTCGGCGTGCTCAGCACAAAGAAAAACCCGGCCGCGCGAGGCGCGGCCGGGAGTTGATGTCAGACGTTTTCTTGTTCTCAGAAGTGATAATTGATGCCGGCGCGAACCAGGCTGAAGCTGTAGCCGTTCGGCGCGCCGCCGGTGATCGTAAAGTTGCTGTTGGCGAGATCGACGTAGAGATATTCGATCTTGGCGCTCCAGTTCGGGGCAAAGCCCATTTCGGCGCCGGCGCCGACGGTGAAGCCCGCATTGGTATGCGACTCCGATATGCCGAAGGTCTCGCCGCGCAGTTCGCCGAAGGCGAGACCGCCGGTCGCGTAGAACAGGACATTGTTGACCGCATAGCCGGCGCGGCCGCGCACGGTGCCGAACCACGGGTTGGAGAACTTCCAGGGCGCGAACCGATCGTCGGCGGTGGTGCCCTGGATATCGGCCTCGATGCCGAACACCCAAGGCGAGCCGTTCTGGAAATTGTAGCCGGCCTGCACGCCGCCGACGAAACCGGACGGCTTGGTCGGGTTGTTCTCGACCGAACCCCAGCCGTAGCCGACGTTGCCGCCGAGATAGGGCCCGGCCCAGCTGTAGGCATTGAGCGGCTGATAGACGGTATAGGGCGAGCCGTAGTTGAGGTCGGCCGACGCCGCCGAAGTCGTCCAGCCTGCGACGATCAGTGCCAGCGCACGCGCAACAAACCGGGTCATGGGTACTCTCCACACGCAACTGCCGCAGCCCGCAGGCCCAGGGCCGGCGCGGTTACGGAATTCCACTTTTTTCGCTAAGGTTTATCGAGAGTTTTAAGTTAAAGGGTTGTTAAGCCCGGTTAGCGGCCCGCTCATCAGTCTTAACAATGTGTTACCGACCCGCCCCGGCCGGCCGCGCTGGGCCAGTAACACCCTGCAATCGGGGTTGTTTTCCTGCGCCGCC